>CAZVNY010000164.1:0-4180 GCA_964628785.1 uncultured Thiobacillus sp. | reverse complement strand
GTAGGGCACGGCGGCGAAGATGCCGTCGAGGGTTTCCTTGATCGCCTTGGGCTGGCCCGGCAGGTTGAGGATCAGGCATTGGCCGCGCACCACCCCCACCTGGCGGGAGAGGATGGCGGTGGGCACGTATTTCAGGCTCACCGCGCGCATCTGTTCGCCAAAACCGGGCAGTACCTTGTCCGCCACCGCCAGGGTGGCTTCCGGGGTCACGTCCCGGGGGGCGGGGCCTGTCCCCCCTGTGGTGAGCACCAGGCAGCAGCGCTGGGCCAGGTCCTTCAGGGCGGTCTCGATCTCGGCCTGGGTATCCGGGATCAGGCGGGCCTCGAATTCCAGGGGGTTGTGCAGGGCCTGGGTGAGCCAGGCCTGCAGGCCAGGCAGGCCCTGGTCTTCATAGACACCGGTGGCGGCCCGGTCGCTGATGGAGACGATGCCGATACGGGCAGCTTCGTACATGCAGATACCTCGATGAGAATGTGAAGGTGTTTCAGATGGGGCCCGGCTGCACGGGCAGGACCCGGTCGAGCCGGATGCCAGCGAGGTCCACATGGGCCCCCAGGGCATAGAGTTCCACGCCCCGGGACGCGGCCTCCTGCAGTGCAGCGGCAAAGGCCGGGTCGATATGCCAGGCGGGGTGGACCTGCTCCACGTCGCCCCGCTGCACGCAGAACACCACGGCGGCCCGGTTGCCGGCTGCCACACACCCAACCAGTTCCTGCATGTGCTTGCTGGCCCGCTCGCTCACGGCGTCGGGGAAGAAGCCCGCCCCTGTCGGCGTGGCGGCGGTGACACTCTTCACTTCCACGTAGCAAGGCCCGTCGGCGAATTGCAGCAGCAGGTCCGTGCGGCTGCGGGCGGACAGGGTGGGCTCGTTGCGGCAGTCGGAAAATCCTGCCAGGACGGGGATGTGGCCGGCTTCCAGGGCTTCCCGCACCAGGCCGTTGGCGCGGCCGGTATGGATGCCCACCAGCACGCCACCCGCCTCCACCAGTTCCCAGGTCCAGGCCAGCTTGCGCCCCGGCTTGTCCGCTGGGGACAGCCAGACCCGGTTGCCGGGGGCATTGAGGCCCAGCATGGAGCCGGTGTTGGGGCAGTGGGCGGTGACCGTTTCCCCGCTATCAAGACGCACGTCCGCCAGGAAACGCTGATAACGCCGCAGCAGGGTGCCGGGAGTCAGGGGGGCAGGAAAGCGCACGCCGGGCTTCAGGCCGTCAGGGCCTCGCGGAACAGGGCGTCGGAATCCTTGATGATGATGATGCCGTGGGCGTAATCCAGCACCCCCGCCTCCACCCACAGTCGCACCTGGCGGTTCACGCTCTCCCGGGAAACCCCTACCAGGTTGCCCAGTTCCTCCTGGGAGAGCTTGAGGCCGATGACGATGCCCTCCCCCGTGTGCTTGCCGTATTGCTGGCCCAGGTTCAGCAGGATGCGGGCCAGCCGGGCCGAGAGATTGAGGAAGCTGAGATTGCCCACCTGGTCGTTGGTGGCCCGCAGGCGCAAGGACAGGGCCTGGAGCAGGGCCAGGGCCACCCGGGGGTGGTCCGTCAGGAAGGCGGTGAAATCCCTGCGCCAGATCGACAGGAAACGACAGGCCTCCATGGTGGTCACCGTGGCGCTGCGAGCACCACCGTCCAGCAGGGACATCTCGCCGATGAGCTGGCCTGGCTCCAGGATGCTGAGGATGGCCTCCTTGCCTTCAGCCGAACTCAGACTGATTTTGACCCGGCCCTCCAGCAGCACGAGCAGCCGGTCGCCCTCCTCGCCCTGTCGGAAGATGACTTGTTTGCCCGGGTGCTCTTCGCTGTTGGCCAGAGCCAGCACTGCCTGGATATCGTTTTCGTCCAGGGCGGCAAACAAGGCACTGCGTTGCCTGAGTTGCTGCGGGCTGATTTCCATTCGACCTCCTCTTGTCATCTCACTGTTGTTGCGCCAGGGAAGCCATGACGGCATCCCAGTCCAGATCCAAGCCCCTGCCGGCGTAGCCATCCGCCTGCCGGGTGGCAGACGCCAGGGTGGCCAGGCGTTTGCTGCTGGCCGGATGGCTGGCAAGCAGGTCAAGCCCCTGCTCGCCGGTCGTGGCCATGTGGGAGAAGAAACCCACCACGCCCTCCAGGGGCAAGCCCGCCCGGCGCAACAGGCTCAGGGCCTCCTGATCGGCTTCCCCCTCCAGGCCGCGGCCGTAGGACAGATCCACCAGCTTGTCCGCCATGTGCTTCCAGACATCCGCGTCGTAGTCCTGCATGCATACCGCGAGCAGCGCCCGCAGGCCCAGGGCATGGATGAGCTTGTGCAGACTGTGGCCTTGTTCCACATGGCCGATCTCATGCGCCAGTACCCCGGTCACTTCATCGACATCCCGAGCCGCCAGGAGCAGGCCGGAGCTCAGCACCACGTTGCCGCCGGGTAGGGCGTAGGCGTTTACCGAGGGATCCCGGGCCACATGGAAACGATAGGGGAATCTCGTGCCCACCGTGAGACGCACCCCCAGGCGCTCCACCACCTGGTTGGCCAGGGTGTAGCGCGGCAGGAGCCGCAGCCGCTCCTGCATCTGCTGAAAGGCCTTGTCGCCCAGCTGGATCTGCTGTGCGACGGGAACGCGCTGGGCCACCCACTGGCTGAGACGGTCCGCTTGCAGCAGGGCCCCCGCCAGCAAGAGCAGGGGCAGCAGCAGGACCCCCCCCAGCAGGATCAGGATGCCACGCCAGGGGCCGCTGCGGAATTTGTGCTGCTTGCGCAGCCGCTGCAGGCGTTTCACCAGATCGCCGGGGGCCTCGTCCACGAACAGCCGCATGGCGTTTTCGCCCTGGAGGATGGCGGTGAAATGGCCACTGGGATTGGCCCAGCTCACCAGCCACTGGCGCCCGTCGAAGCCCCCCACGCGCAGGTCCACGCTGCTGGCGGGGGTGGTGTACCAATGCCCGCGACCACGTACCTCCAGCACCCCGTTCTCGAAGTGAGCCAGGGCCTTTTGCCCAGTGGTGGGCAGGCCGGGGCCGAAGAGCAGGACCTTGAATTCGGGGATGGGCAGGCGCATATGGGGTGAGTTCATGGAAGACGGCTAGAATGCCGGATCAGTACGAGAAAACCAACATGCCCCGGAATCCAAACGTCCCATTACTGGATGTCTTCAAGCGGCGTCACGCCTGTCACGGCTTCGAACCGGATACCCCCATCAGCCCGGAGGACATGGAGTTCATCCTGGAGGCCGGGCGCCTGTCGCCCTCCTCTTTCGGCCTGGAACAATGGAAATTCCTGGTGCTCACCCAGCCCGAGCACAAGGCCGCCATGCATGCAGCCTGCTTCAACCAGCCCCAGGTGGCGTCCGCCAGCGCCCTGGTGGTGATCCTGGCCAAGGTGGCGGAACTGGACCCGGAGCATGCCTACACGCGCAAGCTCCTGGCCCGGGAATATCCAGGCGAGGCCTTCGGCCCCGCCCTGGAAAACTACCGCGCCTTTCATGCCAGCACCGACGTGAAGGCCTGGAGCGTGACCCAGTGCCACATCGCCGCCGCCAACATGATGACCGCCGCCGCCGGCGTGGGCGTGGATTCCTGCGCCATAGGCGGCTTCCTGCCGGAACGGGTGGCCCGTATCCTGGACATCGATCTGGCCGACTACGAGATCGCCCTGGTGCTGGCCCTGGGCCGATGCACCCAGGCAGCCGGCGAGAAGCTGCGTCTGCCCCTGGCGGAACTGGTGGAATACCGCTGAAACCCATGCGCCTGCGCCCTTTCTGGCTCGCCCTGGGTTGGCTGCTGGTGGCGCTGGTGTGCTGGCTGTCCCTGACCCCCCAAGCCATGGATCTGGGGGAAAACGACGCAGACAAAGTGGGCCATCTGCTGGCCTATTTCAGCCTCATGACCTGGTGGGGCCAGCTGGATCAGCGGAGCAACCGTCTGCTGCTGCTGTTCCTGCTCATGGGTTTCGTCCTGGAGCTCCTGCAGGGATTCACGCCCACGCGGGAGCCCAGCGCCCTGGACATGCTGGCCAATGCCAGCGGCGCCATCCTGGGCTGGTTGGCGACCCGTTTCCGGCCCCGTTGGCTGGCGGAGCTGGAACGCCTCTGGTGGGCGTGAAGCGCGTACAACAGGCTGCCCAGGAGGCCCTGGCCGAGACCCGGGTGGAGGCCAAGCTGACGGCAGCCGGGCACCTGCAGGCGGACGGGCAGGCCGGCGTCCTGGCC
>CAZVNY010000163.1:0-4186 GCA_964628785.1 uncultured Thiobacillus sp. | reverse complement strand
CAGTACCGGGACCTGCTTGGGCGTTCATAGCTCCAGGACGGTGTCGAGCCCCCTCTGTAGGCCGGTCAGCGCGCCGACCTTGCGGATGGCCAGTATGGCCCCGTCGACGTACGGTTCGGAGGACGGCCCCGCGTCGTGGCGGATGCTCAGGCGTTGGTCCGGCAGACCGAAGATGGCCTCGACCCCGATCGTGTAGCCGGGCAGGCGCACCGAGTGAACGTGCGCGCCGCCTAGCGTCGCTCCTCGTGCGGCTCGTTCGCCGACGGTGGCGGAGACTGGGGTCTCGAGCTGTGGCGTGGCCGCCCGACCCAGCCGGGCGGCGAGCTCCCTGGCCGTGCCGCTCGGCGCGTCCGGTTTGCCGGCGCTCGCGTAGTCGATGATCTCCCAGTGCGGGATGTGCCTGGCCGCCGCTTCGGCGAACTTGAGGAGCAGGACGACCGTGAGCGCGAAGTTGCCGCACGCGAGCACGCCCCTGCCCGCCTGTCCGGCCGCGGCGTCGATCTCCGCGTAGTCGCGCTCCGTCAGCCCCGAAGTGCCGACCACCACGTAGGCGCCATGGCGCAGAGCGGCGAGGACGTTGGCCTTGGCGACCTGCGGCTTCGTGTACTCGACGAACACGTCGCACGGCTGCGCGGCGAGAGCCTCAGCGGCCGTCGCGAACACGGGTGCGCTCATGGTCTCGTCGCCGAGCGCCGCTCCAAGCGGCCCGCCCGCCGCGGAGCGCGACACGGCGGCGACAAGCTCCAGGTCATCGGTCAAGGCCACGCCCCGTGCGAGAGCGGACCCGGCCCAACCGGTCGCCCCTGCGATGCACACCCTCAGTCTGGTCATGCCCGTCAGGCTACCGCGGGCCCGCGTCGCTCCGTGCGCGGCGGTCCCGGCCGACCTCGGCTTGCCCCGGGCGGGTTCGCGGCCAATACGTCATCTCAAGATGATAGATAGTTGCTTTGCAAAGCAACTTATTATAGAGTCTGTGACGTGGCGAGCGAACGGCGCGCCTCGGAAGGAGAGAGGATGTCCAGGCTCTCGAACACGGAGCTCCGCGCTTGGCGCGGCTTCCTGCACACCCACGACGACCTCTGGAAAGCGCTCGACGCCAGGTTGGCGAACGATTTCGAGTTGAGCCTACCGGGCTACGAGCTGCTGCTCGCGTTGGAGGAGGCTGGCGATGGCGGCTTGCGGATGGCCGAACTCGCCAAGCGCCTACGCTTCTCGGCCGGCGGCCTTACGCGGCTCGTCGACAAGCTTCAAGGCAAGGGGCTCGCCGAGCGCCGCAAGTGCGAGGCGGACGGCCGCGGCTTCGACGTCCACCTGACCGCGGCGGGACGGCGTCATCTGAGGCGCGTGCACGTTAAGCACTTGGAGGCCGTCCGCGCCCTCTTCCTCGACAAGCTCACGCCCGGCGAGCAAGCCGCCCTGGCGGAGATCTGGGACAAGTTACTGACGACGCAAGGAGCACTAGGATGAAGACGGACCTCGCCCTCACCGGCATCCACCACCTGACGGCCATCTCGGCGGACATCCGCGAGAACAAGCGTTTCTACACGGAGGACCTCGGGCTCCGGCTCGTCAAGCGCACCGTCAACCAGGACGACACGAGCGCATATCACCTCTTCTATGCCGACGGCGCCGGGTCGCCGGGCACGGACCTCACCTTCTTCGACTGGCCGCTGACCCGCGAGCGCCGGGGCAACAGGAGCGTCACCCGCACCGCCCTGCGCGTTCGGGACGAGACCGACCTCGCTTACTGGACCGGACGCTTCGACGAGCTGGGCCTGACGCGCGGACCGGTCTTCGAACTCGACGGGCGCCTGCGAGTCGACTTCGAGGACCGCGAGGGCCAGCGCCTAGCCCTCGTGACGGACGGCGGCCTGGGCGACGCGCCCGTCGTCTGGGACCGCAGCCCGGTACCGGCTGAGCATCAGCTCCGCGGCCTGGGTCCCATCACGCTGACGGTGCCGGTCCTCGCCCCGACCGACGCCGTCGTACGCGAGGTCATGCGCATGCGGCCGGCGCGTGAGTACCCCGACCCCGAGAGCCCGCGGCACGCGGTGCACGTCTACGAGATGGGGCACGGCGGCCCGCACGCCGAACTCCACGTGGCCGTGAGGCCGGACCTCGCCCAGGGCAGGCAGGGGGCAGGCGGTGTGCACCATGTCGCTTTCCGCACCCCGACCGACGCCGAGTACGGCGCCTGGGCCGAACGGCTCGACGAGCTGGGCGTTCCCAACAGCGGGCCGGTCGACCGGTTCTGGTTCCGTAGCCTGTACTTCAGGGAGCCGGGCGGCGTGTTGTTCGAGATCGCGACCGACGGTCCGGGCTTCGGCGTCGACGAGGACCTTGCCGCTCTCGGCGACAAGGTCGTGCTGGCCCCGTTCCTCGAACCCCGTCGCCACGAGATCGTCGCCCGCCTGAAGGCTCTCGACTGATGGCCGCGTCGGACGACCTCGGCTGGGTCCACCGCTTCGTTCCGGCCGGCGCTCACGTGCCGGACGATAGCCGTGGGCCGGGCGGCGCCATGGCGGCGGCCAGCGTTCTCGCGCCTGTCGCGGGCCTCGCCTCGACGGACGGCCTTACGCTTCTGCTCCTGCACGGCACGGGTGGCGACGAGACCTCGCTGCTTGAGCTCGGTCGCGAGGTGGCTCCGGCGGCGAACCTGCTGAGCGTGCGCGGCCGATCGCTCGAGGAAGGCGCGCCGCGGTTCTTCCGCCGGTTCAGCGCCACACGCTACGACCAGGCGCACCTCGCCTCGGAGGCCGTGGCGCTGGCCGACTTCGTCCTGGCGGCCGAGGACCGTTACGGCTTCGCGAACGACGAACTCGTCGCATTGGGTTACTCGAACGGGGCGAACATCGCCATCGCGACCTTGGGCCTGCGCCCGGGAGCGCTGGCCGGAGCGATCCTGCTTAGGCCCGCCATGCCTTTCGAGTCGCCGCCGCGAGCCGATCTGACCGGCGTTCCGGTGCTCGTGACGCGGGGGCGGAGCGATCCGTACGGGCCCCTCTCCGAGCCGGTCGCGCCCTACCTGCGGAGCCTCGGAGCCACCGTAGTGGAGGAAGTCCTCGAGGCCGGCCACGAGCTCACGCTCCGAGACCTACGGACGGCGAGGGCGTGGCTGGCGGAGGCGCCGTGGCGGGCCGGCAGGCCCTGAGTGGCGCACGCCTGAGCGGTCAACCTCCTACCGACGTTGCCCACCTCGCCGGACCCTGACCGAGCCGGTCCTCGACGGCTCAACCGTTGGCCGCGGCCAGTTCCCCCGCCAGCGTGCCGACGGGCTCGACGACGACGTCCGAGAGGCCCAGCCACGCGGCCATCGTCCGCAGCTCGGTCGCCAGCGCCTCGGCGACCGCCCCGGGGGCGCGCCGCTTGGCGCCGGGCGCCGGCGCCTCCTCGACCCAGGCTGCCTTCACGACGAGCGTTCCCCCCTTGCGCTCGGCCTTGAGGTCGACGCGGCCGGCCATCTGATCGCCCAAGAGGAACGGGAGCGTGTAGTAGCCGTACTTGCGCTTCGGTGCCGGGGTGTAGATCTCGATGCGGTACTCCATGCCGAACATGCGCTCGAGCCGGTCGCGGTACCAGCAGGCGGGGTCGAAGGGGGAGAGGAGCGCGGCGCCCGTCGCGCGGCCCGGGTCCTGCGCCTCCGACGAGAGGAGCGCCGGCTCCTTCCAACCCTCCACCTTCACCCACCGCGCCAGGCCACGCTCCACTGCCGACACGGCCAGCGGTTTGGCCACGGTCGTCTTGATGCGGAAGTGATCGCCGAGGTCGCCGACGGTGCCGATCCAGTCGGCGCGGAGCGCGCGGTCGAAGAGCTCCTGCTGGGCTTGGGCCTTGGGCAGGCCCGGCGCGTGGGCCAGGTCTCCCCACACGTGCGCGGGGGCGGCGTAGAGGCGCTGGAAGTTCGGCCGCCCGGCCACAGCCGCCCGACCCGTCATGAACAGGTACTCGAGGGCGTCCTTGGTGGCGCTCCAGTCCCACCAGCTCCCGCGGTTGCGGCGCGGCTCCTCCTCGAGGTGCTCGAGGTCGGCGCTAGTGAGGGGCCCGTTCTCGTGCAGCTCGCGCTCGACCGCCGCGATCAGCTCCCAGCGGCCTGCGCGCGGCACCTTCTCGAAATGCCTCTGCCAGCGCTCCTCCCAGTGCTCCATGCGGTAGCGGAGCGCTGGCAGGAGCTCGCGCGGCATGACGG
>CAZVNY010000162.1:0-4302 GCA_964628785.1 uncultured Thiobacillus sp. | reverse complement strand
GACCAGGCCGTAGAGTTCCTTCAGGATGTCGCCGGTAGACATGAGCATCTCTTCGTTGAGGACCGATACGCGCGCCTCGCGACGGGGGATCAGGTCCACCAGCCATTTTTTTTCGAGGATGCGCAGGGCTTCCCGCAGTGGGCTGCGGCTTACGCCAAGCTCCCGGGCCTTGCGCAATTCCTTTTCAGCGCTCGCGAAGTCACCCTGCTCGAAATAGAGCCTGCCCAGATGGTAGCGGGCGTCACCACTGTCCGGCATGCCCTGCAATGCATTCTTCAGCTCGATGGCCGCAGCCTTCAGGTCCCCTTGCGCATACAGGGCAATGCCGGCCTTGAGGTGGTCTTCCGGAGATTTCCGCCCCAGATAGTAGACCCCGCCAGCGATGGCGGCCCCACCCACCAGAATGGCCAGGGCCATGGGTAGATACTTGCGCAGAAAGCGAAGGGGTTTGCTGCTGCGACTGCGGCGGTGTGATCTAGCCATGGTGCTCCTCACCTGTATCTGATTGCATTGAATGGAGATGGAATAGTCATTTCAGGCGGTATCCGGGTTGTCTCCCGGGAAATAGGCCTTTTGCCATAGGACGCGTGCCCGGGGCCTGAAGCGGACTGGGCGATCCGTAACGAAATTTGTGGCTTCAATACTGAAAATCGAGCGCAAGCAATGGATAGAGAATGACTGTCAAGACAGATGCGGGTTTTGCCTGTATCGGCAAATTTTGCAAGGGCTGAAGCAGCCACCCGCAACTGACCGCCATCCTTTGTCGTCGTGTAAATGCTTTTCCCCTGACGCACTAACGGTACAACAGCAAATCCTCGCACGCCACCTGCCAGGCCTCTTCATCCGCCCGGGCCGGGCCATCCAGATCTCCCACCTGGGCGGCTGGGTCGTCCACCCACTGGCGCAGGAGCTCGCTGCCGTTGATGAGGTCGATGGCCAGACGATCGTGTTCGTATTCGTAGGTGAAATTGCGCCACAAGGGGTAATCCGGATACAGCTGGCGGATGGCCTTGAAGGCCAGGGCCAGGAGGCGCCAGGGCCGGAAGGTGGCATGCTCGTATTGCCGGGCCTCCACGTGGATCTGCACGCCTGCACACAGCTGGCCCGCATGCTTGTGGAAGGTGGGTTCGAACCAGCATGGCCGCAGATGACAGCCTTGCAGCCAGCCCGGGGCCAGGGACTGCATCTGCCGCGTGATCCGTGCGGCATCCAGGTCCGGGGCGCCAAACAGCTCCAGGGGACGGGTGGTGCCCCGGCCTTCAGACAGGGTGCTACCTTCCAGCATCACCGTGCCGGCATAGCAGCGGGCCATGGACAGATTGGGGGCGTTGGGGCTGGGATTGATCCATTCCCGCTGCCCCAGGGGCCAGCCGAAACCCGGGACGGATTGAGGCTGCCAACCCTGCATGGCTATGACCCGGTAGTCCAGGTCCAGCCCCAGGGTGCGGATGAACCAGCGCCCCATCTCCCCCAGGGTGAGGCCATGGCGCATGGGCATGGGCCCTGCCCCCACGAAACTCTCCCAACCCGGACGCAGGCACAGGCCCTCCACGGGGCGGCCCACGGGGTTGGGGCGGTCCAGCACCCACACCGACTTACCCTGCCGGGCCGCGGCCTCCAGCACGTAGCGCAGGGTGGTGATGAAGGTGTAGATGCGGCAGCCCAGGTCCTGCAGGTCCACCAGCAACACGTCGAAGCTGTCCAGCATGGACTGGGTGGGTCGACGCACCTCACCGTACAGGCTGAAGACCGGGATGCCATGCACCGGATCCTGGTAGTCCGGAGACTCCATCATGTTGTCCTGCCTGTCTCCCCGCAGCCCGTGCTGGGGCCCGAAGGCGGCAGTGAGCCGGATGTCGGGCAGGGCCGCCAGGGCATCCAGGGCATGGGTCAGCTCAGCCGTCACGGAAGCCGGGTGAGCCAGCAGGCCCACCCGCCGGCCCCGCAGGGGTACTTGCAGGGCAGGTTCCTGCAACAGGCGTTCCAGGCCGAATTTCATGGGCGGTACAGGGTCAGGGCAAAGCCGTGAGTATGGTGGAAATCCGGCCTGCCTGGCGGATGCCGCAGGGACCAGTAGGACACGCTCCCGTCCGCCGCCTCGATGACGGCGGTCAGGCCCAGGTGCAGTTGTCTGCCCCCAGGCAGGGCATCCCCGGGCAGGATGCAGGTCAGTTCGAGTCCCCCGGGATCCTCCTGTCGAAACACGGTGGGTGCTGCTACCCGGGCACAGGCCCCTGCCTGGCGGTAGGCAGAAAAATCATAGGCCTGCCACTGGCCCGAGGGAGAGAAATTGAACTCCCGATAGTTCGGGCCACCCCCCGCCCGCATGAAGGCCTCGAAGCAGGTGTGTTGCCACAGCCCATCAGCCCGCTGCGGAAAAAGCCATGCCGGGATGCGCAACTGCTCCAACGGGGCATGCAGGCTGTAGCTCAGCTGCAGCTCGCCTGCAGCAGTGAAACCCGCCGCCACCTCCAGCTGCTTGGGGATGGCAGATGGCGTGGCGACATGGCAGAGAAGCGGCCGGCGATACATGCCGGCTGGGTCTCAAATGACGCCCTGGGCCAGCATGGCGTCGGCCACCTTCACGAAGCCGGCAATGTTGGCGCCGTTGATGTAGCTGACCCTGCCATCCGGACGCCGGCCGTGCTCCATGGCGGTGGTGTGAATGCGCTGCATGATCTGCAGCAGGCGGTTATCCACTTCCTCCCGGGACCAGGATATGCGCAGGGCATTCTGGCTCATCTCCAGGCCCGAAGTGGCCACGCCGCCGGCGTTGCTGGCCTTGCTGGGGGCGTAGAGCACACCGGCCGCCTCGAAGGCCTTGGCGGCCTCCAGGGTGCAGGGCATGTTGGCCCCCTCGGAGATGCACCTGAGCCCGTTCCCGATGAGGGTGGCGGCCTCATGGCCATCCAGTTCGTTCTGGGTGGCACAGGGGAAGGCCACGTCCACGGGCACGTGCCAGGGACGCTTGCCCGCCTCGAAGATGGCCCCGACGCGCTGAGCGTATTCGCTTACCCGGCCATAGTGCACATTCTTGATTTCCTTGAGGATGGCCAGCTTCTCCGGCGTGAAGCCGGCCTCGTCGATGACCACGCCGCTGGAGTCGGAGACCGTGACCACCTTGGCCCCCAGGGCCAGGGCCTTTTCGATGCCGAACTGGGCCACGTTGCCGGAACCGGACACGGCCACGCGCAGACCGTCGAAGGCCTGGCCCCGGGTCTTCAGCATCTCGCCGGCGAAGTAGACCATGCCGTAGCCCGTGGCCTCGGGGCGCACCAGGGAACCGCCGTAACTCAGGCCCTTGCCGGTGAAGACGCAATCCGCCCGGTTGGTGAGCTTCTTGTGCATGCCCGCCATGAAGCCCACTTCCCGGGCACCCACGCCGATGTCTCCCGCCGGCACGTCCGTATCCGCACCCACATGGCGGAACAGCTCGGTCATGAAGGCCTGGCAAAAACGCATGATCTCGCCATTGCTCTTGCCCTTGGGATCAAAGTCGGAGCCCCCCTTGCCGCCCCCCATGGGCAGGGTGGTCAGGGCATTCTTCAGGGTCTGCTCGAAGGCCAGGAATTTCAGCACCGACAGGTTCACGGAGGGGTGGAAGCGCAGGCCACCCTTGTAGGGACCGATGGCCAGGCTGTGCTGGATGCGATAGCCGCGGTTGACCTGGACCAGGCCCTGATCGTCCACCCAGGCCACTCGGAACATGATGACGCGCTCCGGCTCCACCAGCCGCTCCAGCAGACCCTGCTCGGCATAACGGGGGTTCTGTTCGATGAAGGGCCACAGGCTCTCCATGACTTCGGTGACCGCTTGCAGGAATTCAGGCTGGCCCGGGTTCTGATTGGCCACCTGTTGAAGAAATTGGTGGAGATCGGCGTGCTTCATGATTAACCCCAAATAGGACGGAAAGGGAATGTTTCCTGCAGTGTGTTGACTTCAGGACGTGAAATTATGTCACCACCCACGGCAAAAAATAGTGCTGTCCCGGACTTCCGTCCTGCTTTTCCTGCAAGCCCGGACGGGCTGGAGAAGGCTTGCATGATGCAGCCCGGAACTTGTCCGGACAGACCGGCAGGACCCTGCCGACGCGAAGGTGGGAGAGGTACAATGAGACGGCTCATCCGGAATGTCTTCAGGAAACAAGCGACTTGGAAAACGCCAACTTCACCAACCACTTCCTCATCGCCATGCCCAGCATGCTGGACCCCAATTTCGCCGGCACCCTGACCTATGTCTGCGACCACGGTGAGCAAGGGGCCATGGGGGTCGTGGTGAACCGGCCCATCGAACTGGACATGG
>CAZVNY010000161.1:0-4305 GCA_964628785.1 uncultured Thiobacillus sp. | reverse complement strand
GGAACCAGCGGCAGTGGCGGTCGGTCCACTCCAGCATCGGCGCCACGCTTAGCCGCCATTGGCTAACTTGTTGATCCATAAACACTATTTCTCTAGCCAACTTTGGCGAAACCGGCCGTGTGCATCAAATAGTGCACACACGGTGCACACGGCGTGTAGCATTGGGGTGCTTATTGGGTGCGATTGAACGCACGCGGAGTGCACACGATGGCTACATTTTCCCAGCTGCCGAGCGGCAAGTGGCGCGCACAGGTTCGACGTGCCGGCATCTACCGGGCCGCGACCTTCGCGACCAAGCGCGAGGCGCGCGACTGGGCAGCAGGCGTCGAGGCGCAGGCGCACCAGATCGCGGCCGGCGGATTCGCGCCGGTGCCCAAGGGTGCCACGCTGAAGGACCTGATCGACAAGTACGAGGCGACCGTCGCCCGAGTGCCGGGCAAGACTAAGGCGGCGACGCTGGCAATGCTGAAGGACCGGCTGGGCAAGGTTCGCCTGGCGGCGCTGAACGCGGTGACGCTGCGCGACTTCATCGACCAGCGCATCGAGGACGGCGCCGGCGGCGTCACCATCGCGGCCGACCTGTCGTTCCTGAGCGCGGTGCTGAAATGGGGCCGACACGCTCGGCACCTGGACATCAATGATCGGCTGGCGCTGGACGCACGGGAGAGCCTGAAGCATCGCGGCCTGACCACGCGCAGCAAGGAGCGCGAACGCGAGCCCACCGACGCCGAGCTGGCGCGCCTCTACGCGCATTGGCAGGCCAACGAGCGGCAGCGAATCGACATGGTGACGCTGTGCAAGTTCGCGCTGGCCACCGGGATGCGCCAAGACGAGATGTGCCGGCTGCAGGTCGAGGACGTGGACCGCGAAGCGCGCACCGTCGTGATCAGGGACCGCAAGGATCCTCGCAACAAGGCGGGCAACGATCAGACCGTGCCACTGCTGCCTGACGCGTGGTCGATCGTCGAGCCACTGCTCGAGGGCCGTGAGCTTGGCCAGGTGTTCCTCGGCGTGCGAGCTGCAAGCGTCTCAACGGCTTTCACGCGGGCATGCAAGGCGGTGACGCCACCGATCGAGGACCTGCACTTCCATGACCTGCGGCACCGCGCGACGGCCCAGTTCTTCCGCATGGGCCTCGACATTCCACGCGTTGCCTTGCTGACCGGGCACCGCACCTGGGCCATGCTGCGCCGCTACACCGACATCAAGCCGGCGGACGTGCATGCCGCCCTGCCCCAACCCAAGCCCGAGCGAAAGCGCGGGAAGGTCGTGCCGCTGAAGGCGGCATGAGCAAAGCGGCCGGCCGAGTGCAGCAACACCGGGCCGGCCTGACCACAACCGATCGAGAAAGGATCGACCATGGCTACCGAGCAGACTATCACCCCGACCATCGCGCAGCTCGCTGGCGACCTGTGGGGCCGCATCGACACGACCGCCGACCTGGTGGAGATGGCCGAGGATCTGTGCGCCGGCGGGCAAGAGGACCAGCAGGGGCGTGTCATGTCGCTGCTGCGCGCTGCGGTGGACCAGCTGCAGACGCTGCGCCAGGGCGCCGAGCAGCTGCAACGCGCTGCGGCGATCGCTTGATGCCTGCGGCGCGCACGCCAGCACTGACCCCTGAGCAGCAGGGGAAGCTGGCGGAAGCGAGCCAGGCTGACTACGACCGCTACCTGGTGCGCCGCGCGGTCGAGTTTGAGGCTATGCCTGAGGCGGAGCGGCGCGCGCTGCGCGGCGAGTACTTTGGCGAGCTCGCGTGCTTGAGCCTCCGCCTTGGCACAGCCGAGCCTGAGCAGCGGGAGCGGATCGAGCAATTGCTCATCGACGAGAGGGCTCGCGTCGGGGTGGACGGCACGGCCCCGCCATGAAGATCTCGTTCAGCTCCTCGAGTGCCGAAGCGCCGCGCCTCACGCGTCTTGCAAGGCGAGATCTTGTCGACCAGGTGGTCAGGGAGGCACAGCGCGACCCTATGTTCGCAGCCCTTCTGTCCAGCAACTTGCGCGCGGCCGGCGTAGCGCTCCCAGCGCCGGACGACGACGGCGGCAGCCGTGCGGCAGACTGGTCCGATCGCGAACTCCTGCGGCTGCTCGTTGACTACTCGCTCCTGCGCCAAGATGGTCTTACGGGCAGGCAGGCCCATGAGCAGCTGGCCGCGGGGCTCGGGCGCGGTGTGAGCGCCGGACACGTCGCGAACATGCTGACGGCAGCCAGGAAGACGGTCCGCCCGTACGCCATGGGGCCGACGCTGCGAAAGATAGTGCTGTCTTTCATGCCGCAGCGCCGATCATGATCTGATCGACGATCGCTAGCTCGATCGCCATCCTCTCGCCTACCGAACCGCCCCGACTGATTCCGGGGTCAACGCGAGAGGGATGCGATGGAAGCTCAACAGGTTGAAGCCCCCACTGGTCGCCTGACCGTCCTGGCCGATCGCCTGGACTATTTCACCGAGGAAGACCTGCTGCTGCTGGCCGATGTCACGCCATCGACCGCGGAGGTGTGGCGCAAGCGCGGCCAGGGTCCGACCTACGTGCTGGCGGGCAACCGCTACCTGTACCCGCGGGCCGCCGTGATGGAGTGGCTGAGCCGGCGCACCAGGGTCCGCGCAGCCAATGCGAAGGATCTGCTGTGAGCGACGGCGCAATCCCGCCCGTCCTGCTGGATCCGCTGGCGCAGCAGTGGCTCGCGTCGATGACGCGCAGCGCGCTGGTCGACACGCGCGGATTCATCACGTCGGCGCTGCTGCTGATCGAGGAGCTGCACGATGCCCTGCAGCAGGGAAGGCAGGTGCTTCCGCACTTCCAGCCGCTGCTGCTGCAGATGCTCTCGGTTCAAGGCATGGTGAAGGTTCAGGGCATCGGCTGGTGGGCGCAGCGGCCGCGCGAGGGTGATGCCCCATGACCGCGGCCACTGCCAGCACCGTCGACCCGAAGATCTTCGCCACGTTGCAGGCGCGGTGCGCGCTGCTGGGCGTCGCGTTGCAGCGCTCGACCGACGACTCGGGCCGCGAGGTGTTCATCGTCTCGAAGTGGGCGCTGTACCGCCAACTCGAGACGCCGGCAGCCGTCGAGCGGTTCCTGCGCCAGGTCGGTGGGCCCGATGCATGAGCAATGCGGTCATGAACGCCTGCAGGCCAGCGCAGATGCCACCGACGCCCAAGAACGTGTTGATGGCGATCGCTGACCGCGCCGACGACAGCGGGCTGGCGTGGCCGTCGATCGCTGGCATCTGCGAGGCGACCTGCTACGGCCGAACCGCAGTGTGGGAAGCACTGAAAACGCTTGAGGCGTCGGGGCTGCTGCTGATCGAAAAACAGGACGGCAGGAACAGCCGCTACACGATCGTGCTGGACCGCCTCGAGGCCTTCATACCAGCCAAACCAGTTCGCCAGACGGATACCTACCCGTCCGCCACGCGAACGGGTGCCGATGTCGAACCCATTCGGGAGGCGAACACCCACCCATCCGCGACGCGAACGCCCCCCGTTCGCCAGACGGATACCCCCCATTCGCCAGGCGAACCCGAACCATCAGTAACCCTCAGAGAACAGTCAGGGGAACCATCAGGGAGAGAGCGCGCGTCGCGCACCTGCCCTCCCTCGTTCGCACTGACACCCGAGATCGTCGCCTGGGCCAAGGACCAGCACCCGGCGGTCGACGTGCAGGTCGAGCTGGACAAGTTCCGCGATCACGAGTTCAAGCAGGCGCATAGCGATTGGCCGAAGGCCTTTCGCAACTGGGTGCGCCGTGCTTCGGAGTGGCACCAGGTCGATGCGCAGCAGCGGGAAAGGCGAGAGACCGCCACGGAGCGCAAGAACCGCGTTTTGGACGAGCTGTGCGGACGCAAGCCCGGATGGCGCGAGACCGCCTCCGAGAAGCGCGCTCGCGTGGTGCAGGCCTTCACCGGGCAGACGACTCGGAGCGCCGACGTGATCGACGTGGAAGCCCACGAGGTGCCGCGTGGGGGTGTCCCTTGATGCCGCCCCCAAGTCGCCTGCCGAGGGAGTTTTGGTACCTGGAGAGCCGGAATCCACTTTCCCGGCAACACGTTGGCAGCTACCCCCCTCCCTGGCCGGGCCGTGAACGTCAGTCCACTCGCGCACCAGCACCAGCAACCCGGAGAACCAGACCATGAGCCACTTTGCGAGCACGTTCCTATCGGACCGCCCAGATCTGTCGAGCGCGGACACTGAGTTCGATCGCCCAGGCGTCAGCCTTGCGGACAAGAAGATCGCGCGCCAGTACGAGGAGGTCATCAACTCGGCGGCGTTTCTCGACCCCCACCATCGCGGGCACTTGAAGGCAGTGG
>CAZVNY010000160.1:0-4320 GCA_964628785.1 uncultured Thiobacillus sp. | reverse complement strand
TAGTCGATCTCTTCCTTCTCGTTCAGGCCATAGGCCACCACGTTGAACCACTTGCCGGACATGTTCAGGGCCATGCCGTGGGTCAGGTGCCCCCCCTCCGCCAGGCTCATGCCCATGATGGTGTCCCCGGGCTTGCAGAAGGCCATGAGCACCGCCTGGTTGGCCTGGGAGCCGGAGTTGGCCTGCACGTTGGCGGCCTCGGCACCGAACAGCTTCTTCAGCCGGTCGATGGCCAGCTGCTCGGCCACGTCCACGAATTCACAGCCACCGTAATAGCGCTTGCCCGGATAGCCCTCGGCGTACTTGTTGGTGAGCTGGGAACCCTGGGCCTCCATGACCGGACGGCTGACGTAGTTCTCGGAGGCGATGAGCTCGATGTGCTCTTCCTGGCGGCGGTTTTCGCCCTGGATGGCGGCCCACAGTTCGGGATCGGTTTCAGCGATGGTCTGATTGGCGGGAAACATGATGGCAGTTCAGGGGTGAGGGAAGGCGGGGATTTTATCACGCCGCCACCCCCTTCCCCCCAGTGCCGGGGGGCCGTGTGCCCCCCTGACGGCCCGGGTCCGTTACGGCACAGACCATTGTCTACCCGCCCGCCTGGACGGGCTCAAACCAGGGTCACCCGCAGCCGACCGCGCACGCTGTTGATGAACCACAGGGCCCGGGCCCGGGACAAATCCTCCAGTGTCAGGCTGGCCTCCCTGATCTCCCCCCGGGCCAGCAGCTCGGCCCGCATCACCCCGGGCAACAGGCCCGCCCCCTGGGGCGGGGTGACGAGCTCGCCATCCATATCCAGCAACAGGTTGCCCCGGGTGAATTCGGTGAGCTCCCCCCGGGCATTCCACAGCAGGGTATCGAACACCCCCGGCGCTGGGGCAAAGGGGGCATAGGCCTGGCGCCGGGTGGTCTTGTGCCGCAGGAATTCCGGGTCTCCATCCATGGGCCGGGAAGCGAGCACCACAGTCACGGGCTCCGCCAGGGTTTCCAGGGGATGGCATTCGCTCGCCACACAACCCTGGCGGTCCACCAGCAGGCGTACCCGCCAGGTCCCGGCAGGATGCCCCGCCGCCACCCGTGCCAGGGTCGCCGTCACCGCCTCCGGGTCATGGGTATAACCGAAATGGGCCCCGCTCCCGGCCAGGCGCGCCAGGTGCCGCGGCAACAAATCGTAGTGGCCATCGCGCAGGGCCAGGGTGGTGAGCAGTTGAAAGTCTCCAGTGGCGCGCAACAGGAAACGGCGCTTCACCAGCCATTCCGCGTATTCATCCGGGCCGCTGGAATCGAAGACGATGCCGCTGCCAACGCCGCACTCGGCGCAGCCGGCCACATGGTCCAATAGCACAGTGCGTATGCCGACGCTGAAAGTGGCGTGTCCCCCGGGGCGGATCACGCCCAGGGCGCCGCAATAGACCCTGCGGGGGCTGTCCTCCAGAGCGGCAATGGCCTGCATGGCCGCCACCTTGGGCGCGCCGGTGACCGAACCGCAGGGAAACAGGGCGGCGAACACCTCCGCCAGGCCGATGTCCGGCCGGGTCCTGCATTGCACCGTGGAGCTCATCTGCCAGGCGGTGGGCAGGGCCTCCACCTGGAAGAGTTCGGGAACCTGCACCGTGCCCAGCCGGGCGATGCGCCCCAGGTCGTTGCGCAGCAGGTCCACGATCATCAGGTTTTCCGCCCGCTCCTTGGCCGAGTCCTGCAGTGCCCGGGCGGCCGCGGCATCGGCCCGGGCGTCGCCATGACGCGGGGCCGTGCCCTTCATGGGCCGGGTACGCAGGGTGCCGTCCGTGTGCCAGTCGAAGAACAGCTCGGGGGAGACGGAAAGGATCTCCCAATCCTGGTCCTGGAGATGCAGGCAAAAGCCCGCCGGCTGGGTGGCCCGCAGAGCGGCGAACAGGCCTTCGCCGCTGCCCCTGCAAGCAGCCCGCAGGCGGGTCGTCAGATTGACCTGATAGAAGTCACCTGCACCGATGCGCCGGCGCAGATCGTCGATGGCGGCGTGGGCCCGGGTCGGGGACGTATCGGCCTGCCAGGGGCCGCAGGCAAAGGCCGCATCCTCCCCGGCCGCTGCCGGGGGATGGGCGGAGGGGGCGGCATAGGCCGCAAAGACCGCCAGGGGCAGGCTGCCACTGCTGGCCTGCACCCGCAGGGCGGCATCGAAGGCGGGGGCGGCCTCGTAGGCCGCCCAGCCCAGCACCCAGCGTCCGGCTCCGGCCTCTCTCTGGGCAGCCTCCAAGACGGCGGGCACCTGGGCCGGGCTGTAGGCGACAAACTTTGCAACGGGCGTGTCAAACACCCGCTCCAGCCGCGGACCGGCATCCCCGGGAGCCCCGGGAAAATCGATGCGGGCCTTCATGACGCCCGGCCGCCCTGGTGGGGGCGGCGCGACACCCGGCTGCAAACTCCGAAAATGGGATGCCGCCGCGGCCTACCCGGTCCGGGGCTCACGCCACGGTGACTGCGTCGGACAGATACACGTCCTGGATGGTGTTGAGCAGGGTCACGCCTTCCGCCATGGGGCGCTGGAAGGCCTTGCGCCCGGAGATCAGGCCCATGCCTCCGGCACGCTTGTTGATCACCGCCGTACGCACTGCCTGGGCCAGGTCGTTCTCTCCCGAGGCGCCACCGGAGTTGATCATGCCCGCCCGGCCCATGTAGCAGTTGGCCACCTGGTAGCGCACCAGGTCGATGGGGTGCTCCGAGGTGAGCTCGGAATACACCTTGGCATGGGTCTTGCCAAAGCCGATGGCGCCATAGCCGTTGTTGCAGGTGGCCTGCTTCTGCTTCACCACGTCCGCCTCGATGGTGGCCGCCAGGTGATTGGCCTGGCCGGTGAGATCCGCGGCCTCGTGATAGTCCACGCCATCCTTCTTGAAGCTGGAGTTGCGCAAATAGGCCCACAGGAAGGTGACCATGCCCAGGCGATGGGCCTCGGCGAAGGCCTCGGAGATCTCCAGGATCTGCCGGCGGGACTCCGGCGAGCCGTAGTACACCGTGGCCCCCACGGCCACCGCCCCCAGATCGAAGGCCTTGCGCACGTCGGTGAACAGGGTCTGGTTATGGATCCCCGGGTAGGTGAGCATCTCGTTGTGGTTCAGCTTCACCAGGAAGGGAATCCTGTGGGCATATTTGCGCGCCACGGAGCCCAGCACACCCAGGGTGGAGGCCACCGCATTGCACCCCCCTTCGATGGCCAGCCTGACGATGTTCTCCGGGTCGAAATAGGCCGGATTGGGCGCAAAGGAGGCACCGGCGGAATGCTCCACCCCCTGATCCACCGGCAGGATGGACAGGTAACCCGTCCCCGCCAGGCGGCCGGTGTTGAAGATCTGCTGAAAACTGCGCATGACCCCCGGTGAGCGGTCGCCCACCGCCACCACCCGGTCGATGAAATCCGGCCCGGGCAGGTGCAAGGACGATTTGGCAATGGTGGTGCAGCTGTGATTGAGCAGGGAATCCGCCTCATTGCCCAGCAAGGCAGGGATATCGGTCATGTCAACTCCTTGAATCGTTATGGGATACATCCCGCACAAGGCACGGGGTCGTACAGTCTACGACCCTTCCAGGATATCAGGCAGCCCCACCGGGGCAGGGGCCGACGTGCTTTTGTGCCGCAGGTCGGCGGTGCTCCGCCTGCCAGGAAATTCTTGAAGTGAAAGCCCTGTAGCGGCTTCCTGGCGCTCTCCTCTACCGCAGGCGGGGAGGGATTGAGGAAGAGGGAAACGCTGATCAAATGCGTCATCGCGAGGAGCGAAGCGACGTGGCGATCCAGAAGCTGTTGATTTTGCATGGTTTCTGGATTGCCGTGCTGCGCTCGCAATGACAACAATGGATTTGTTCATCGTTTCCTTTAGCTGCCGCCCACTGGTGTCGATGCCAAATTGGGACGCGTGCGCACGGTGCTCACGACCACAGCCAACGACAACGATGCCACCCAGGCCCACGCCCTGCTGCATGACGAATAGAAAAAGGACACGGTCGGGACTTGGCAGCTAGGATGCTTTGGCCGCCTGCGCCACTGCCGCATCTGGAGCTTGTGCTTGTACGGTACCAAGTTGTTCGTAGCCGCGCTTTGACAGATTCTCATCTCTCCATTTGTTGCCCTTGAAGGCAGGAACAAGCCAGAGTACAAAATAGCTAACAAAAAGAATCAAGTTGACAAGGGCTTGTGCCAAACCTTCTCCAGATTGTTCAGTGAACTCTTTAACCAAGGAAAGGACGACATACGCCACAAACCATAAGCCGGCCAGTCCCCACAATTTCTTTACAAGCATCCAAAATAAACCAAAGAAGAACGCCGGCCATGAGAAACCAACTTTCACG
>CAZVNY010000159.1:0-4327 GCA_964628785.1 uncultured Thiobacillus sp. | reverse complement strand
GGCGCGCGTTACGCCAGGGACCGGCTCGTCCTTTGCGTGGGGTCTTTCACGTTAAAGAAGCAATTGGTGAAGAAATTGGTGCGCCATGCCTGCACCGGGGATTAGGGAAACGCTGAACAAATCCATCGCCGTCATACATGGACGCCCCTGTTTGCCAAGGTAGGATTTGTGTCTGGCGTAGACGGGTAATGATTGCAGCCATACATCCGGACTGTGTTCGGGCGCACCCGTGTCCCTGATGGAATCCGCTGGCCAGGATCCGATCATTGCGACGCGCTGTTAGCGCTATGACGGTACTGGATTGGCCTGGCCCCGGTCTGACCTGTCTTGCCATCACTGCATCCCTGCCTGTGCAATCGAAGACGTCATTGCAGCTTGTGGAAAACGACCGCCTCGATCAGGCCGCACGTGCGGCCTGGTAATCGGGGCGGAACCTCTCGCCATGGGCCAGCACGGCCCAGGCGATACGCACCATCTTGTTGGCCAGGGCCACCGTCGCCATTGCGAAGGCAGCGTGGCAATCCTGAATCCATGCAAAAGCAATGATTTCTGGAGTGCTACGTCGCTTCGCTCCGCGCGATTAGGGATTTGATCAGCGATTCCCTCACTCCTGCCCCGGCTTGCGCCAGGCCCTTTTCCCCGTCTTCGCCCGGCGCGCAGGCTCCGGCATGGGCATGGACATGGACATGGGCATAGACATGGTGATGGCCTGCCATTCCCCCGGGGCCAGGCCTTGCACGCTCCAGTCGCCGATTCGCCAGCGCACCAGGCGCAGGGTGGGATGGCCCACCTTTGCGGTCATGCGGCGAATCTGTCGGTTTTTGCCTTCCACCAGCACGATCTCCAGCCAACTGGTGGGAATGTGACGGCGATAGCGGATGGGGGGATGCCGGGGCCACAGGTTTTCGGGTTCGGGCACCCGCCTGGCCCGGGCGGGCTGGGTGATGAAATCCCCCAGGTCCACGCCGCGGTGCAGGCTGTCCAGGGCCTCCTGGGTGGGCACACCTTCCACCTGGGCCAGGTAGGTCTTGGGCAGCTTGTGCCGGGGGTGGGCCAGGCGGTGCTGGAGGGCGCCGTCGTCGGTTAAAATCAGCAGTCCTTCGCTGTCCGCATCCAGCCGGCCGGCCGCGTATATCCCGGGCAGGGGTATGTAGTCCTTCAGGCCCGGACGCCCCGCCTCCGAGGTGAACTGACTCAGCACGCCATAGGGTTTGTTGAACAGGATGATGCGGGGCATGGCCAGTTTCTTTTATTCGACAGGAGTCATCGTGACCAGCCGCATCCAGGTGCCCGTCCAGGGCGAGAAGATCACCGTCAATGCCGATAATTCCCTGAACGTGCCGGAGCGGCCCATTATCCCCTTCATAGAGGGGGACGGCACCGGCGTGGACATCACCCCGGTGATGCGCAAGGTGCTGGATGCCGCCGTGGCCAAGGCCTATGGCGGCCAGCGCCAGATCCAGTGGATGGAGGTCTATGCCGGGGAGAAGGCCACCCGCATGTATGACGCCGACACCTGGCTGCCGGACGAGACCGTGCAGGCAGCCCGGGATTACGTGATTTCCATCAAGGGGCCCCTGACCACCCCCACCTCCGGCGGCATCCGCTCCCTGAACGTGGCCCTGCGCCAGATCCTGGATCTTTACGTCTGCCTGCGCCCGGTGCGCTATTTCCAGGGCGTGCCCTCTCCCCTGAAGGAACCGGAAAAGGTGGACATGGTGATCTTCCGGGAGAACACCGAGGACATCTACGCCGGTGTGGAGTGGGCCGCGGGCACGGATGAGGTGAAGAAGGTCATCGAATTCCTGCAAAAGGAAATGGGGGTGAACAAGATCCGCTTCCCCGAGACCTCCGCCATCGGCATCAAGCCCGTGTCCATAGAAGGCTCGGAGCGCCTGATCCGCAAGGCCATCCAGTACGCCATCGACAACAAGCACAAATCCGTGACCCTGGTGCACAAGGGCAACATCATGAAGTTCACCGAAGGGGGCTTCAAGAAGTGGGGCTATGAGCTGGCCGCCCGGGAGTTCGGTGCCAAACCCATCGGTGAAGGCCCCTGGATGGAACTGCCGGCGGAACTCGGGGGCATCGTGATCAAGGACGTGATTGCCGACGCCTTCCTGCAGCAGATCCTGTTGCGCCCGGCCGAGTACGACGTCATCGCCACCCTGAACCTGAACGGTGACTATGTGTCCGACGCCCTGGCGGCGGAGGTGGGCGGTATCGGCATCGCCCCGGGGGCCAACCTGTCCGATACCGTGGCCATGTTCGAGGCCACCCACGGTACGGCCCCCAAGTACGCGGGCAAGGACTACGTGAACCCGGGCTCCATCATCCTGTCCGGTGAGATGATGCTGCGGCACATGGGCTGGGTGGAGGCGGCCGATTGCATCATCCAGGGCATGGACGGCGCCATCCGCGCCAAGACGGTCACCTACGACTTCGCCCGCCTCATGGATAACGCCAAGGAGATCTCCTGCTCGGCCTTCGGCGAGGAAATCATCCGCTGGATGGATTGAGCTGCATCTCCTCCAGCGCCACCGCATCCGCATCGGCGTATTCCCGGGGGGGCGCCTGTCCCCCCAGTTGGCTGAGAAGCGCGATCAACTCATCGGCGATGGGGCCCAATTCGGCCTTCTGACGCTCCAGGCCCACCAGCAAACGCGCCAGTTCTCCTGACAACTGCCCGGGTATGCCCTCCAGATGAGACTGCTCAGCTTTGCGTGGGGATTTCATATTTACCACTCCAGCACGGACGCCTTGCTTGACGTATAGCACAGACGCCGGCAGATTAAAGATAAAGAGCTCCAAATAATGTGTTTTGCGCATGTGGACCTGTTTCCAGGCCGGGTCCGCAACAGGGCCTGGTAACGGCCCTGTCCCCACTTGTCTTGAATGACCGCCTGGTCCGGACACGGGTTGAAAAAAACCCAGTGACCACCACAATTCCTTCAGTCCACTGCTTTCCGAGCCACACCAACATGGCCGTACGCCACAAAGAGGAAGCGTCGTTCTCGACGGAGCTCGTCCCCGCGGAACCGCCGCCTTTGTTTAAAGTCTTGCTCCTTAATGACGATTACACCCCCATGGATTTTGTCGTGAACGTGCTCGAGCAGTTTTTCTTCATGGACCGTGAACGTGCCACCATGGTCATGCTCAAAGTGCATAATGAAGGTGCGGGTGTGGCGGGGGTGTTTCCCCGGGATGTGGCGGAATCCAAGGTGCATCAGGTCATGACCTATGCTCGCAACCACCAACACCCCCTGCAGTGCGTGATGGAGGAAGATAGATGATTGCCCAGGAGTTGGAAGTCAGCCTGCACATGGCCTTCATGGACGCACGGCAGAAGCGTCACGAGTTCATCACCGTGGAGCACCTGCTGCTGGCCATGCTGGACAATCCCTCCGCGGCAGAGGTGCTCCGGGCCTGTGCCGCCAATATCGAGGATCTGCGCAAGAAGCTCACCGACTTCATCGAGCGCCACACCCCCTGTGTGCCCGGTGAAAGCGAAGTGGACACCCAGCCCACCCTGGGCTTCCAGCGCGTCATCCAGCGCGCCATCCTGCATGTGCAGTCTTCCGGCAAGAAGGAAGTCACCGGCGCCAACGTGCTGGTGGCCATCTTCGGGGAAAAGGATTCCCACGCCCTACATTTCCTCACCCAGCAGGGCATCACCCGCCTGGACGTGGTGAACTACATCTCTCACGGCATCTCCAAGACCCCCCAGGAAACCGCCGCCAGTGGCCGCAGCGAACCCACCGGGGAGCAGGTGGAGGGCGAAGAACGGGCCTCCTCTCCGCTGGATTCCTTCACCGTCAACCTGAATTCCCAGGCCCTGGCCGGCCGCATCGACCCCCTCATCGGCCGCAGCCAGGAGCTGGAGCGGGTCATCCAGACCCTGTGCCGGCGGCGCAAGAACAATCCCCTGCTGGTGGGCGAAGCCGGCGTGGGCAAGACCGCCATCGCCGAAGGCCTGGCCCGCCGCATCGTCATGAACGACGTGCCGGAGGTGCTGGAAGGCGCCATGGTCTACGCCCTGGACATGGGCGCCCTGCTCGCCGGCACCAAGTACCGGGGCGACTTCGAGCAGCGCCTCAAGGCCGTGATCAAGCAATTGTCCGGCAACCCCAAGGCCATCCTGTTCATCGACGAGATCCACACCGTCATCGGTGCCGGTGCCGCCTCCGGCGGCACCCTGGACGCCTCCAACCTGTTGAAGCCTGCCCTCTCCTCGGGCCAGCTGCGCTGCATCGGCGCCACCACCTACAACGAATACCGCGGCATCTTCGAGAAGGACCACGCCCTCTCCCGCCGCTTCCAGAAGATC
>CAZVNY010000158.1:0-4346 GCA_964628785.1 uncultured Thiobacillus sp. | reverse complement strand
TGAAGATGCGCAGGATCTGCGAAAGCGTGCTTTGACGGCCTTCCTTGAGTTCCTTACGGCGATGCTCGACCCAGGCATCGAAGACGTTCTTGAAGGTGTATTCGCCGGCCAGCCTGGCAGCGTGCCGCCGCTGGTCACGTTCGATTTGGGGATCAACGCCCTTGGCGAGCAGAACCTGGGCCTTGTCCCGCTCGGCGCGGGCCTCGCGCAGGCTGAGGGCCGGATAGCCGCCCAGGGACATGCGCTTTTGCTTGCGCAACCAGCAGTAGCGGAAGATCCACGACTTGCCACCCGCGGCAGAGACCATCAGGCTTAGGCAGTCGTTGTCGTGGAGGGTGTAGCGTTTGCCGGTGGTCTTGGCCTGCCGAACGATCAAATCAGAGAGTGCCATTTCGAGGCTCCTAAGTGATGACTTAGGCCCTATGCTCGCCATGATTCCCGCTCAGCCCCAGCAACTATCCGGAAGCCGTCTCACCCGTATTCCTGTGCCTAGATTGGCGCCTAAAAAAGGCTGGCTGTGGGTGGATTTCCGTGGCGCTCGCTGGAATGAAAAAAGGAGCCGAAGCTCCTTTTTTCAACGACTTACAGACGTCAGTGGAAGTCTGTAGATCATAAATTGGAGCGGGAAACGAGGCTCGAACTCGCGACCTCAACCTTGGCAAGGTTGCGCTCTACCAACTGAGCTATTCCCGCGTCGAAGTGGAGGCGCATTATGTCCAGCCGGCCTGGTCATGTCAACCGCCTGCGGGCTGGTGGCGCAAAGATTTCCAGGCCAGCAGCAGGTAATGGGCCATGGACCACAGGGTCAGGAAGGCGGCGATGTCCAGCAGCCAGCGTCCCAGCCATTGGGTCTGCAGGCCCGCCAGGGGGTCGTGATAGAGCAGCAGGGTGATGGCGATCATCTGGGCCGAGGTCTTCAGCTTGCCGATGTAGGACACGGCCACGCTCTTGGCGCGGCCCTCCTTGGCCATCCATTCCCGCAGGGCGGAGATGGCGATCTCCCGGCCGATGATGATGAGGGAGGCGGCGATGCCCGCCCGCTGCAGGTCCACCAGGACGATGAGGGCCGCCGCCACCATGAGTTTGTCCGCCACCGGGTCGAGGAAGGCGCCGAAGGCGGACATCTGGTTCAGGCGCCGGGCCAGCCAGCCATCCAGCCAGTCGGTTATGGAGGCCAGCACGAAGATGGCGGTGGCCGTCAGGTTGATGGTGTGTTTCGGCAGCCAGCCATCCGGCAGATAGAACACCGCCACGAACAGGGGGATGAGGGCGATGCGCAGCCAGGTGAGGGTATTGGGCAGGTTGACGGGCACGGCGGGGTGAGGTCAGGGCGCGGTTGAAGGACCATTCTAGCCCCCCGGGCGGGTCATCCCGCGCCAGGGGCGTGTCCGGGCCCTATCGACACCGCCCGGCTGCGACTTCAATGCAACTCTTTATAGATGCGTTCCGCCAGCTCCCGGCTGATGCCTTCCACCTGGGCCAGCTCTTCCACCCCTGCATCCACCACGCCGCGCAGGCCGCCGAAGGTCTGCAGCAGGCGCTGCCGGCGCTTGGCGCCGATACCGGGGATGTCCTCCAGGCTGGAGCGGGTGCGGGCCTTGGCCCGCCGTGCCCGGTGGCCGGTGATGGCGAAGCGGTGGGCCTCGTCCCGTACCTGCTGGATCAGGTGCAGGGCCGGGTTGTCGGCCCCCAGGATGAGGGGCTCCACCTCCCCGGGCAGGAACAGCTGCTCCAGGCCCGGCTTGCGCTCCACCCCCTTGGCCACCCCCAGCATGGGCAGGTCCCCCAGACCCAGTTCCGAGAGCACGTCCACCGCCGTGTGCAGCTGGCCCTTGCCACCGTCGATGAGCAACAGGTCCGGCAGCCGGCCTTCTCCGGCGGCCAGCTTGCCGTAGCGCCGCGAGAGGGCATCCCGCAGGGCGGCGTAATCGTCCCCCGGGGTGATGCCGCTGACGTTGTAGCGCCGGTATTCGCCGGGCTGCATGGCGCCCTGGTCGAACACCACGCAGGACACCACCGTGGCCTCCCCCTGGGTGTGGCTCACATCGAAGCATTCGATGCGGGCGATGCCTTCCTCCCCCAGGGCCTCGTTCAGGGCCGCCAGGCGGGCACTCTGGTTTTCCAGCTGGCCCTCCCGGGTGGCCAGGGCCAGGCGGGCGTTCTTTTCCGCCATCTCCAGCCATACCCGGCGCTCCCCCTGGGGCCGGCTGACGATCTGCACCCTGTGGCCGGCCTGCTGCGTGAGCCAGTCTGCCAGGCCCTCCACCGCCTCGCTCATGATCAGGGTGGGGGGGATGGCCCGGCCGGCGTAATGCTGGCCGGCAAAGGCCTCCAGCAGGCTGGCCAGGTCGGCGTCTTCCGCATGGCTGGGAAAGAAGGCCCGGCCCCCCAGGTTACGCCCGCCCCGTACCATCACCAGGTAGACACAGGCCAGGGTGCTGCCGGCCTCGCCGGCCAGCACGGCGGCCACGATGTCCGCATCCTGGGTGGAACGGCTCTCCACGAACTGCTGCGCCCGCACCTTGGCCAGGGCGTTGATCTGGTCCCGCCAGAAGGCCGCCTCCTCGAAGTGCCAGGCCTCGGCCGCGGCATTCATGCGGGCGGTGAGGGCATCGATGACCTCGCTATCCTTGCCCTGCAGGAAGAGCAGGGCGTCCTCCACGTCCCGGGCATAGTCCTCTGCACTCACCAGGCCCACGCAGGGCGCGCTGCACAGCTTGATCTGATGCAGCAGACAGGGGCGGGAGCGGTTGGCAAACACCGTGTCCTCGCAGGTGCGCAGGCGAAACACCTTCTGCAGGATCTGGATGCTCTCGCGCACCGCCAGGGAATTGGGAAAGGGCCCGAAGCTGCGGTGCCGCTTGTCCGGCGTGCCACGGAAGAAACCCAGGCGGGGAAAGGCATGCCCGGAGAGCTGTAGATAGGGATAGGACTTGTCGTCACGAAACAGGATGTTGTAACGGGGGTTCAGGCCCTTGATCAGGTTGTTTTCCAGCAGCAGGGCCTCGGCCTCGGTGCGGGTCACCGTGATCTGGATGTCCCGGATGCGGGCCACCATGTGACGGATGCGGGGGGACAGATCGGTTTTCTGGAAATAGCTGGACACCCGCTTCTTCAGATCCCGGGCCTTGCCCACGTAGAGCACGTCCCCCGACTCCCCCAGCATGCGGTACACCCCCGGCAGGCTGGGCAGGGTCCTCAGGATGGGCGCAGGATCGAAGGGCGGCATCTGGTTCGACATATTCGACAGCAAAGATCCAGTGGATTGACCACTCCTCACCCCCTCTCGTTCAGCACGTGGATGGAGCACGGTGGCGGAAGCATCCGCATGCCCGGGAGTTCCATCTTGGTGTGGTTCTCATGGTCCGATTGCGACGTGGGAGTGGCAGAGGGATGCGCAAGAGTATGTCAGGAAACCGGGTCTACCATCTCTCCGTCGCTCGTAAGTAAGGAATCTGGCAGGCTGTTGGGCAGCATGGTCACACGGCTCTACATACCCTTGTCGTGGCACAGGATGAAGCGTTTGATCCACCCCGGATACATCTGTTCGGTTTTTGGACTAAAGTGTTGCATGCGGATGACGTACTTGATCGAGGGGCCTGTGTGTGTTTCCTTTCATGCCTGCGAGGCGTCTATGCAATTGTCCGGGGCCTGATACTTAGATGCCGTGATTGATGTATGGAAATCCGAACCATTGGCGAATTGTTGCACTGGTCATACGCGAATCTCGCGATGGCGCATGCGGCCATTACCGCGAATGTTGAAAAATACGGGCGTACACAGTTCATGATTCGATCCCGTCTTTATACAGGACTGAACAAGCAAACCATGGGTCTTGGCCCTCTCGCTGACGACGAGCGCTTGAAGATGGTGCTACCGCAGTCTTGCTGCTACTGCGGAAGTCGCAACAATTTGTCCATTGACCATCTCATTCCAACAAAGCGAGGTGGAGCCAATACCGGCGACAACCTCGTCTGGGCGTGTCGTTCATGCAATAGTTCAAAGTGTGCTCGAGATGCGCTTGAATGGTTGATGGAGAAAAGCCAATTTCCTCCAATCCTGCTTCTTCGCCGTTACATGAAGCTCACGATTGAAATAAGCCGGGAAAGAGGTCTCATGGATACGCCGCTTGACGAAGCACCGGAGCTACCATTCTCGTTATCGGTAATTCCACGGACATTCCCGCAGCCGGGTCAATTGCGTTTATGGGTGGTGGAAATTGATTAACCCTGCGTTGCAGCCGCCATAGAGCATAAAGCCATACAAGGTAACGCTGATCAAATCTGCCATTGCGAGGAGCGAAGCGACGTGGCGATCCAGAAGTCATTGCTTGCGCATGGATTCTG
>CAZVNY010000157.1:0-4377 GCA_964628785.1 uncultured Thiobacillus sp. | reverse complement strand
CCCCGCCCCCCAGACCGCTGGCACTCAGCAGGGCCTGGGCATTGATGTAGGGGGCGGAACCCCGCACCTCCGGGTGCCGGGCCACCTGCCGGGCCAGCTCGGGCCAGTCTGCCAGGCGCCCCTCGGGACCGCTGATCTCCAGATGGGAGGCCACCCCCAGGATGCGCGCGCGCAGTTCCTCCTGAAAGCCGTTCATCACCGAAAGCACCACGATGAGGGCCATGATGCCCAGGGCGATGCCCAGCATGGAGATCATGGAGATGAAGGAAATGAAGTGGTTGCGGCGCTTGGCGCGGGTGTAGCGCAGGCCGATGCGGAGTTCGTAGGGCAGCACGTTTGCGGATGAAAAGGCTCACTCGCCCAGCAGGTGGGCGACCACCTGACGGCGATGGCCGGCGCGACGGTGTTCGAAGACGTAGATGCCCTGCCAGGTACCCAGGGCCAGGGCACCGGCCTGCAGGGGGATGGAGAGCTGGGTCTGGGTCAGGGCGGCACGCACGTGGGCCGGCATGTCGTCCGGGCCTTCCTGGGTGTGGCGGTAGAGGGGGTCATGCTCCGGCACCAGCCGGGCAAAGAAACGCTCCAGGTCCCCCTGCACGTCCGGATCGGCGTTTTCCTGCACCACCAGGCTGGCGGAGGTGTGGCGGATGAACAGGGTCAACAGGCCGTCCCGCACGCCCTGCTCCCCCACCCAGCGGATGACCTGGGCGGTGCAATCGTAGAGCCCCTTGCCCTGGGTGGAAATGTGAAAGCTGGTGAGAAATTGCTGCATGGGCCCATTGTAAGAGCAAACGTCCCCGGCACAGGTTTACCCCTGGCGCTCAGGCCCTTCCTTTGCTAGGAAGAAGGTGTACCCGACTAAAATAGTCAACCATAGTCGTTTACTGCCCTTTCCCGGCCCCACCCACCGTTCCAGGAGGAACACAAAATGTCTGAGCAAGTGCAAATAGCCATCGACCGCATCACCTATGAGCAGCTGAAATTGCTCATGGTGCCCCCCATCAGTGACATCAATGGTGTCATCCACGCCCTGCTCTTCCACGACGGCCGCCCCAGCGAGGCCGCCATCGCCCTGCAGGCCGAAACCCGCCACTACAGCTATGCCCAGGAGCTGGAGCGCAGCATGCGGGGGGTCTATGACGGCGGCGGCGCCACCTGAGCGGCCTGTGCGCATCGTTGCGTGCCAGCCCTAGCCACAACGCTGCTGTCAACCCTGCCAGCAAAGGCAGGGCCGTCGCTGAGCAGGCAAAAAAAACCGACCGGTGGATGACCCGCCGGTCGGCACAAGGATCGCAATCGCTGTTAATTGCTGATCGCTGCTAGGAGACAATGCATGTGATTCCCGTTTGATGCGCAAGTTCCCGAAATTTTCTTGTGCCGGTCTGCATGCGTCACCTGCATTTATATCTCTACCTGCCCGAAGCCCCGGATATGGAAAACCAGGCCGCCCTGGGCAGCCTGGCCTGGCTGCTGGCGCGCGGACAGTCCCGGCCGGCCCTGGAAAGCATGAGCCAGGCCTTCTGCCAGGCCCAGGGTATCCCCCGCCAGATGGACTGGCCCATTGCTCCGCTCACGGCCCGGGCCAGCGGCCTGACGCCGGGACAGGACTTCTGGCTACGCCTGGATCCGGTGTTTCTCGACGTGGGGCTGCGGGGTCCGTATCTGCGTGGTGACCTGCATTTGCCCCCCGAGGATACGCATGTGCTGGCCCGGCTGTTGACACCCCTGCTGGCCGAACCCGGTTTTTCCCTCCATCCCCCCGGCCCCAGCGCGACAGACGGGGCCTTCCATGTGCGTTGTCCCGCCCCCCCGGATCTGCAGACCACCCCCCTGGACCAGGTGACGGGGCGGCTGCCCATGGCCTTTCTGCCCCGGGGCAAGGACGCCCCTCTGTGGGCCCGTCTTTTGCACGAAATGCAGATGCTGCTGCACGACCACCCCCTCAACCTGCGCCGGCAGGATCAGGGCCAGGCGCCGGTGAACAGTTTCTGGCTTTGGGGAGGGGGCCTACTGCCGCCTCCATGCCACGGGTTGGACCGGGTCTGGGGCCGTCACCCCCTCCTGCAGCAGATGGCCCGGGGAACGGGCGTTGCCGTGGCGGACTGCCCCCCCCATGCAGCCGAGGCATTGCAGGCCCCCGGGCAGAGCGGTCTGGTATTGCTGGCCTCCACGAATGCTGCCCCTGCTACCTGGGAACGGGACTGGTTTCGCCCCCTGGCCCGGGCCCTGAGACTGGGCCGCCTGGCCACGCTGAACCTGGGCATCATCGGCAGCCCGCTGCCGGCCGGCCGGCTCACACCCTGGGCCATGTGGCGTTTCCGGGCTTGAGCACAAGGCCCTGCAAGACTGTATCCGCTCCGGGTTATCCGGGTACCTTGGCCAGTTTCATGCGCGCCGCGATGATGGCCTGGCGCTTGAGCAGTCCCCGGGCCTGGCGGTGGCTCTCGTAGTAACGGGGATTGGGGATCATGGCGGCCAGATGGGCGGCCTGAGTCGGCCCCAGGGCTGCGGCCGAGGTCTTGAAATAACGGCGGGCGGCGGCCTCGGCGCCATAGATGCCGTTGCCCCATTCGATGACGTTCAGATACACCTCCAGGATGCGGCGCTTGCTCCAGAGCCCTTCGATCATCACCGTGATGATGGCCTCCTGGGCCTTGCGCAGCGGGTTCTTGGAAGGTGAGAGGAACAGGTTCTTGGCCAGTTGCTGGCTGATGGTGGAGCCCCCGGCGGCAAAACGGCCCTTGCGGAGATTCTTCTTCACCGCCGCCTGCATGGCGTCCCAGTCGAAGCCCTCATGCTCCAGGAAACGGCTGTCCTCGGCGGCCACCACGGCCCGTTTCAGGTGGCGGGAGATGCGCCCGTAGTCCACCCATTTGTGGCGCAATACCGCATCCGGCCCCTTCTTCTCCTGCAGGCGTATCAGGCCGGCGCTCATGAAGGCGGTATTGGCAGGGTTGAAATGGCTCCACCACAACACTGCGGCCAGATAGCCGATCTGCACATAAAGCAGCAGCACCAGGCCCGCCAGGAGCCAGCGCCACGGTCCGGGGACACGGCCCCGGCGCCAGAGGCGGGACATCAGCCCTGGCGCAGCAGGTGGATGACGGCCTGGGTATCCGGACGCACCCCCCGCCACAGATGGAAGGCCTCGGCGGCCTGCTCCACCAGCATGCCCAGGCCATCGGCCACCCGGGCGCCCTGCGCCCTGGCGAAGGCCATGAAGGGGGTATCCCGGCCATACATCATGTCGTAGGCCCAGGCGTCGGCGGCGAAGAGCCCCTGGGGCAGGGGCGGCAGGTCCCCGGCCAGGCTGGCGGCGGTGGCGTTGATCACCAAGTCGAATTGCACCAGATCAAATTGCACCAGATCAAATTGCCCGCCCGCCAGGGCTTCGTAGCCACCCCCGGTCACCCGGCCGTCCTTGGCGAAGGACTGGGCCAGCTCCATGGCCCTGGCCGCGGTACGGTTGACGATGCACAGGCTCCGGGGACCGGCCTGCAACAGGGGCAACACCACTCCCCGGGCCGCACCGCCCGCCCCCATGAGCAGGATGCGCGAGCCCGCCAGGACCAGGCCCAGGTTGTGGGTCAGGTCCCGCACCAGGCCCACGCCATCGGTGTTGTCTCCCAGGATGCCGTCGGCCTCGAACACCAGGGTGTTCACTGCACCGGCGGCCCGGGCCCGGGGCGTGTGCCGTTGTGCCAGGGCGTAGGCCTGCTCCTTGAAGGGCACCGTGACGTTGGCCCCCTTGCCACCACCAGCGCGGAAGGTCGTCACGGTCTCGTCAAAGCCGTCAATGGGCGCCAGCAGGGCTGTGTACACCATGTCCTGGGCCGTCTGCCGGGCAAAGGCGGCATGGATGAGGGGCGACTTGGAATGGGCGATGGGGTTGCCGAAGACGGCGTAGTGATCAGTCATGGGATCGAGGATTTGCAGGGGCGGGGGGATTTTAGTGGGCCCGGGAAATTGTGACGAGGCGGTACCCCGCTGGTCCCAAAAGTCGTGCAGCTTTCTTGCCTGTCCTGCGTCTGGCGGACATACCCCTGTGGCAAAATGCCTTGCCGCGAATCCGGCAATCACCCAGGCCCCCGGCCCTGAACACCGATGCAGGCCGGATTCGCCGTTGCCCTCAACGTACCCAGCAAGGAGCTCGTGAAATGTCGGTCGCAGATGTCATGCAGATGATCCAGGAAAACGATGTCAGGTTCGTCGATTTCCGCTTTACCGATATGCGCGGCAAGGAACAGCACGTCACCGTGCCCATCTCCGCCTTCGATGAAGAGCGCTTCAGCGAAGGCCAGGCCTTCGACGGTTCCTCCATGGCCGGCTGGAAGGGCATCCAGGCCTCCGACATGCTGCTCATGCCGGATCCGGCCA
>CAZVNY010000156.1:0-4413 GCA_964628785.1 uncultured Thiobacillus sp. | reverse complement strand
CCAGCTTCAGCAGGTCGCCCAGGTCCACCTGGCCGTCACCATCCTGGTCCAGCACGGCCGTGAGCAAGCCACCACCCACGCCACCCTGCTGCTGCACCCGCGCCCGTTCCTGGTTCAGGGCATTGCCCAGGCCACCGGCATCCAGCTGGTTGGTCGTGGCCCGCTTGGCCAGCATGCCCATGACCAGGGGTGCCAACGCCATCAGCAGCTTGTTGGCCTGGGAGCCTTGCAAACCGGAGACCTGGCTCAAGCCGGATTCCGCCCGCCCCTGGGCCTTGCCAAACATGTGCTCCAGGATGCCGCCGGCGTCCAGTTGACGACTGGCCGGTTTCGCCCCGCCACCCAGCAGGCCCCCGAGCAAATCACCCAGGCCGCCACCGGCCGCACCGGCACCACCACCACCCGCGAGGGAACCCAGCACGCTGCCCAGGTCCAGGGCGCCCTGGCCGGCATGGTCCCGTTGCAGGGCCTGCAACAGATCCGCCGCCCCCTGGGGCTGCTGGGCATTGCGCCCCAGGGCGCCGATCATCATGGGCAGGGCGGCAGCGATGGCATTGCTGGCGGTCCCCGTATCGGTACCGAGCTGCTGGGCGATCTGGCTCGTGGCGGAACCTTGCAGTTGCCCCATCAATTCCTCAAGCAGAGAGCCGCTCATAAGTATTTCCTTTGCAATTGGATCAATATAGTGATGCTCGTCACAGTTTTAAGGCTGGAATCAGAGGATCAGGCCAGACCAGACAGAATACAGAAGCTGTGCGGCTTCGCCAAGGACATTGGGTGGTACAGGTCATGCTTTGGTGGTATTCATGATTTATCAATACCGCATGCCTCTTTGTAGAGGTCAAAACATATTCGGCTCCCGAGTATTTACGGGCGCGAATTCCGGGCAAGAGCCGGCCAGGACAGCCAATGACGGCAATGGATTTGTTTGGCGTTTCCCTGCGTAATTCATGGCATGGCAAGGGCCATTCCCAGATCGAAATTAAAGCCGTTACACACCCAGACGCGGATGCCAGGGATGCGCGTTTCTGCTGATATGCCGAAAAAGCAGGGAGTCTCTATCGTGCTTTTTGCCGCTGACGCATGGCCAGGGCGATGGCCTGCTCCATGTTCATGGGGGAATGGGCTTTCTCGGTCTTGCTGGCCTTGACCTTGGCCAGGAAGTTGGCGATGCGGGCCTTTGTCATCAGGACCTGGGGTGTGCTCATGGTGCCTTTCCTTTGCTTGTGGTTTTTCCATTTCTGCCTGGGGTGGCCGGGAAATGGGGAAATGAAATACAGAGATCTAATAGAGAAATGCAATTTGCAATGAAGCGGTTGGTTGCCGTACACAACGGAATTGGATTGACGTATGGGCTCAATCCCAGTCCAGCGCCCCTCCCGTCTGGTATTCAGTGACCCGGGTCTCGAAGAAGTTCTTTTCCTTTTTCAGGTCGATCATCTCCGCCATCCAGGGGAAGGGATTGCCGGCGCCGGGGAAGAGTTCGTCCAGGCCGATCTGGGTGGCCCGGCGGTTGGCGATGAAGCGCAGGTATTCCTTGAACATGGGGGCATTCAGGCCCAGAACACCCCGGGGCATGGTGTCTTCGGCGTAGGCGTATTCCAGTTCCACCGCGCGCAGGAACATGGCCTTGAGCTCGGCCTTGAATTCAGGGGTCCAGAGATGGGGCTCTTCCAGCTTGATCTGGTTGATCATGTCGATGCCGAAATTGCAGTGCATGGACTCATCCCGCAGGATGTACTGGTATTGCTCGGCGGCACCGGTCATCTTGTTCTGCCGGCCCATGGCCAGGATCTGCACGAAGCCCACGTAGAAGAACAGGCCCTCCATGATGCAGGCGAAGGCGATGAGGGACTTGAGGAAGGTCTGGTCTGTCTGGGGGGTGCCGGTCTTGAAGTTGGTGTCCGAGAGCACGTCGATATAGGGCAGGAGGAATTCGTCCTTGGCGCGGATGCTGGGGATCTCGTGATAGGCGTTGAAGATCTCGCCCTCGTCCAGACCCAGGGATTCCACGATGTATTGGTAGGCGTGGGTGTGGATGGCCTCCTCGAAGGCCTGGCGCAGCAGGTACTGGCGGCATTCCGGGGCGGTGATCTGGCGGTAGGTGCCCAGGACGATGTTGTTGGCAGCCAGGGAATCGGCGGTGACGAAGAAGCCCAGGTTGCGCTTGATGATGCGCCGCTCATCCTCGCTGAGGCCGTTGGGATCCTTCCAGATGGCGATGTCCCGGTGCATGTTGATTTCCTGGGGCATCCAGTGGTTGGCGCAGGCGGCCAGGTACTTGTCCCAGGCCCACTTGTACTTGAAGGGCACCAGCTGGTTCACGTCGGTGCCGGCGTTGATGATGCGCTTGTCTTCCATGCGTACCCGGCGCTGCCGGGTGTCTTCAGAACTGGTCGTGGTTTTCTCCCGGAGGCCCGTGTTTCCGACGGCCGGCATGCCGCCCAGACCCGTGGAGGATGGCGGGAAGGCCGGGACCGCGCTTTGCTGGCGCGGGGCGGCAGGGCTGTAGTCTTCGTCAAAGCAGAGCATGCTGGGGGTCTCCGTTCAAAAGATGGTGCCGGCGCCCGGGCGCAGGATCTCAACGATCTCCAGACTGCTGGCCAGGGCCTCCAGGCTGATGTGGGCCAGATCGTCCTCCTGCAGCTCCAGGTTTTGCATGGCGGTGACGGCGCGGGGTCCGGGGGTGTAGACGCTGACTTCCTGGGGGCGGCGAATGCAGGGGGCCAGGCGCTCTGCCATGTCCACGGCCAGGTATACGGCGGCGGCCTCCCGGGAAAAGTCGTTGCCGGCACCGGGGCTGCCCTGCTGGGCGACGGCCAGGCGCAGTTTTTGCGGCAGCCCCCATTGCCCCAGCAGGGCGGCCCCGAGCTGGGCATGATCGAAACCGAAGATCTGGATTTCGGCGCTTTCCACCGCCATGTCGCTGTCCTGCACCCGCTGTAGCACCTCCCGGTATTCCCGGGGCCGCCGTGCGAAAAACACCAGGCGACCCACTCCATGCAGCAGTCCCGCCAGGAACAGGGTTTCGCTCTCCGGCAGGCGGGCACGCTGGCCGATCTGCTGGGCCAGCACCGCGCAGGTGATGCTGTTTTCCCAGAAGCTGTCCATGTTGGCGAATTCAGCCGGGATGTCCTGGAACACCCGCACCGCCGAGGCGGCGAGCACCAGGCCCCGCAGGGCCTGGTGGCCGATCATGGCCACGGCATGGGACAAGCTGGTGACGCGGCCATGGCCATACATGGCGGAGTTGGCCAAGCGCAGTACCGTGGCGGCCAGGCCGGTATCCAGTTCGATGACCTCCATCAGCTCCCTGGCGGAGGCATCCGGGGAATCCAACAGGGCGATGACACGCAAGGCCAGCTCGGGCAGAGTGAAGAGGTTGGAGACCTCGCTGGCCAGGGTATGGGGTTGCATGTCTGTGTTCTTTCCGCTCGCGGCTTACTGGCAGGCCTCGCACTCTTCGTAGCCCACATCCCCCGGGCGCAGACTGCAGGCCTGGATATGGGACTGGGGCCGGTCCAGGGTCTGACTGGCCATGTGCGTGCTGTGGCTGAAGCCGCCGGTCTGCACGGCGTTCAGCTCGCCCCCCTTGCCGGTGGATTTCTCCGCATGGGTGGCCCCCAGGGCACGCAGGTAATAGGTGGTCTTCAGGCCCCGGATCCAGGCCAGCTTGTAGGTTTCGTCCAGTTTCCTGCCGGAGGCCCCCTTGAAGTAGAGGTTCAGGCTCTGGGCCTGGTCCATCCATTTCTGGCGCCGGGCGGCGGCCTCGATGAGCCAGGTCGGATCGATCTCGAAGGCGGTTGCATACAGGTTGCGCAGTTCTGCCGGGATACGGTCGATGGGGGCCAGGGAGCCATCGAAGTACTTGATGTCCCCGAGCATGACCTCGTCCCACAGGTTCAGGGCCTTCAGGTCCCGCACCAGGTAGCGGTTCACCACGGTGAACTCGCCGGACAGGTTGGATTTGACGAACAGGTTTTGATAGGTGGGCTCGATGCTGGCGGAGACCCCCACGATGTTGGCGATGGTGGCGGTGGGGGCGATGGCCAGGCAGTTGGAGTTGCGCATGCCCACGTCCTGGATGCGCTTGCGCAGGGCGGCCCAGTCCAGGGTCGCGGACAGATCCGCCTGCAGATGGCCGCCCCGCTCTTCCGCCAGCAGCCCCAGGGAGTCCTGGGGCAGGATACCCCGGCTCCACAGGGAGCCGTCGAAGCTGCTGTAACGGCCCCGTTCCTCGGCCAGATCCGTGCTCGCCCGGTAGGCTTGGTAGGCCAGCGCCTCCATGCTGCGGTCGGCAAACTCCACCGCCTCCGCCGAGGCGTAGGGGATGCGCAGGGCGTGCAGGGCGTCCTGGAAACCCATGATGCCCAGGCCCACGGGGCGGTGGCGCAGGTTGGCGTCGCGCGCCTT
>CAZVNY010000155.1:0-4420 GCA_964628785.1 uncultured Thiobacillus sp. | reverse complement strand
ATCGTCCCGACGTTTACGTGCGGCTTCTTGCGTTCAAATTTTGCTTTCGACATCGTCCCAACCTCCAGGCATTCCGAACATCCCGACCCGCGACAGGCGGCACGGGAACCGAAGAATCAATCCCGCTTGATCACGGCCTCCGCCACATTGGGCGGCACCTGCATGTACTTGGCAAATTCCATCGAATAAGTCGCGCGTCCCTGCGTCATTGAGCGCAGACTGGTGGCATAGCCGAACATCTCGGCCAAGGGCACCTCGGCGCGGATGACACGCCCGGCAGGCGACTCGTCCATGCCCTGGAGGATGCCACGCCGCCGGCTGAGGTCGCCATTGATGTCGCCCAGAAACTGCTCAGGCGTCACGACCTCGACCTTCATGATTGGCTCAAGCAAAACCGGCTTCGCCCTGGCGAAACCTTCCTTGAAGGCCATTGAGCCGGCGATCTTGAAGGCGATCTCGCTGGAATCCACATCGTGATAAGAGCCATCGAAAATCGTCACCTTGACGTCGACGACGGGATAGCCGGCAAGGATGCCGTTCTCCATCTGCTCCCTGACACCCTTGTCGACCGCCGGAATGAACTCCTTCGGCACGACACCACCCACGATGCCGTTCTCGAACTCGTAACCGGTGCCAGGTGGCAGCGGTTCCAGGCGCAGGAAAACGTGACCGAACTGGCCCCGCCCGCCGGACTGCCGCACGAACTTGCCTTCCTGCTCAACGCTGCTGCGGATGGTCTCGCGGTAAGCCACCTGGGGTCGGCCCACGTTGGCCTCGACCTTGAACTCCCGCTTCATGCGGTCGACGATGATCTCCAGGTGCAACTCGCCCATCCCGGCGATGATGGTCTGGCCTGATTCCTCATCAGTGTGAGCCCGGAACGAAGGATCTTCCCTGGCGAGCTTTTGCAGCGCCATGCCCATCTTTTCCTGGTCTCCCGTCGTTTTTGGCTCCAGTGCAACGGAGATGACAGGCTCCGGGAACTCCATCTTCTCCAGCGTGATGATCGCCTTTTCGGCAGTCAGCGTATCCCCGGTGGTAACGTCCTTGAGGCTCACAGCCGCCGCGATGTCGCCAGCACGTACTTCCTTGATCTCGGCACGATCATTGGCGTGCATCTGCAAAAGACGCCCGATGCGCTCCCGCTTGTCCTTCACAGGGTTGTAAACCATGTCGCCGGAGCGCAACACACCGGAGTACACACGGAAAAACGTCAGGCTGCCGACGAAGGGATCGGTGGCGATTTTGAACGCCAGCGCTGCGAAGGGCTCGTCATCGCTGGCGTGGCGCTCACCTTCACTGCCGTCCTCGAGCACACCCTTCACGGCCGGCTTGTCCACCGGCGAAGGCAGGTACTCGACGACGGCATCGAGCATCGCCTGCACGCCCTTGTTCTTGAAAGCCGAGCCGCAGGTGACCACAACGATCTGGCTCTTCAGTACGCGGTCGCGCAGCCCCCGCTTGATCTGCGCCTCGTCGAGATCCCCCTTGTCGAGATAGATGCCGAGCAACTCCTCGTCGCCCTCGGCAGCAGCCTCTATCATCTTCTCGCGAGCCTCCCGGGCAACACTTTCCAGCTCCGCCGGAACATCCCCGAGCGTAAAACGCATGCCTTGGGTCTCATCGTCCCAGTACAAGGCCTTCATCTGGACGAGATCGATGACCCCCTTGAATCGCTCTTCGGCACCAACCGGTACCTGAATCGGGATGGCGACGGCTCCCAGGCGGTCGCCGATCTGCCTGACCACCCGAAAAAAATCCGCGCCGGTGCGATCCATCTTGTTGACAAAACAGATGCGCGGAACACCGTACTTGTTTGCCTGGCGCCAGACAGTCTCCGACTGCGGCTCCACGCCGCCCACCGCGCAGAAAACGCTCACGCCACCATCCAGCACACGCAATGAACGCTCGACCTCGATGGTGAAGTCAACGTGTCCCGGGGTGTCAATGACATTGATACGGTGCTCGGGGAACTGCTTGTCCATCCCCCGCCAGAAGCAGGTCGTGGCAGCAGATGTGATCGTGATGCCCCGCTCCTGCTCCTGCTCCATCCAGTCCATGACGGCAGCACCGTCGTGCACTTCACCTAGCTTGTGCGAGACCCCGGTGTAGAACAGGATGCGCTCACTGGTCGTTGTCTTGCCGGCATCAATATGCGCGGAAATGCCTATGTTCCGGTAGCGCTCGATAGGGGTGCTGCGTGACACGACTGCAAGACCTGGGACCTGCGTTACAAGCCCCTGCCGGCTTACCAGCGATAGTGGGCGAAGGCCTTGTTGGCGTCCGCCATGCGATGCGTGTCCTCGCGCTTCTTCACCGCCGTACCGCGGTTCTCCGCGGCGTCGAGCAGCTCGTTGGCCAGCCGGTGCGCCATGGACTTCTCGCCTCGCCCCTTGGCGGCATCGATGACCCAGCGCATTGCCAGGGTCTGGCGTCGCTGCGGGCGCACCTCGACAGGCACCTGGTAGGTGGCGCCACCGACCCGGCGCGACTTCACCTCGACCATGGGCTTGACGTTGTCGAGTGCCTTCTGGAGGGTTTCCAGCGCCGCCGTCTCGGGCTGGCCGGTGCGCTCGGAAATGCGCTCGATCGCTCCGTAGACGATGCCCTCGGCTGCCGATTTCTTGCCCTTGCGCATGACCATGTTGATGAACTTGGCCAGCATCTCGCTGTCATGCTTCGGATCAGGAAGAATCTCGCGCCGGGGAGCCTGTGTTCGTCTGGACATGGTCTTATCGCCGTACTGGTGATCGGGTTACTGCTTGGGACGCTTGGCGCCGTATTTCGAACGGCTCTTCTTGCGGTCGGAGACGCCGGCACAGTCGAGCGTGCCGCGCACGGTGTGGTAGCGCACACCCGGAAGATCCTTGACACGCCCCCCGCGGATCAGAACCACTGAGTGCTCCTGGAGGTTGTGCCCCTCGCCGCCAATGTAGCTGCTGACCTCATAGCCGTTGGTGAGGCGGACACGGGCCACCTTGCGAAGGGCCGAATTGGGCTTCTTCGGCGTGGTGGTGTACACGCGGGTACAGACGCCGCGCTTCTGCGGGCTGCCCTGCAACGCCGGCACGTTGGTCTTGTAGGCGTTAGGACGACGCGACCGGCGGACAAGCTGATTGATCGTGGCCATGCGGCAACTCTCGGAACTACTAAAAAACAAGGCAGATAGGCGTCAGCCCGCATATGGCGCATCGTCTCGATGGCATCCCGATGCGGGCTGACCGTGTCTTGCGGGCAAGCAGGCCCGCGCTCGAAGGCGCTCGCGGCGCTTAACGCACTCTGGCGAGGACCGCGAATTTTATTGGTGCACCCAAATGGCTGTCAAGCAAAGCAGGAAGCGGGTCGCCCCGCCCCTCTTGCCACCAGTCCGTCTGGTTACTCCGGGGCGGCTTTCTCGCCCTCCCCCGCATCCGCCACCGCGGCCTCCCCGACCTCAGCCTGCTCGAGGTTCTGCAGTTCCTCGGCCAGTTGCTGCTCCCGGGTCCGCCGCTTGTCCGCATGGTACCGGTAGCCGGTACCTGCCGGGATCAGCCGGCCGACGATGACGTTCTCCTTCAGGCCGCGCAGGTCATCCTGCAGGCCGCGCACAGCCGCTTCGGTCAGCACGCGGGTAGTCTCCTGGAAGGAAGCCGCCGAAATGAACGATTCCGTCGCCAGGGAAGCCTTGGTGATCCCGAGCAGCAGGGGTTCCCAGCTGGCCGGCTCCTTGCCCTGCCGGATGGCCGTTTCATTGATGTCCACGATCCTCGAGCGCTCAACCTGCTCGCCACGCAACAGTGTGGTATCGCCGGGGTTGGCGGCCTCCACCTTGCGCAGCATCTGCCGGATGATCACCTCGATATGCTTGTCGTTGATCTTCACGCCCTGCAGGCGATAGACATCCTGGATCTCGCGCACCAGGAACTCGGCCAGCCGGTCGACTCCCTGCAGGCGCAGGATGTCGTGCGGATTGGGCTCGCCGTCGGCGATGACCTCGCCACGCTCGATCTGCTCGCCCTCAAAGACCGAAAGATGCCGCCACTTCGGGATCAGGTCCTCATGCTTGTTGCCACGCTCATCGGTGATGACCAGGCGGCGCTTGCCCTTGGTCTCCTTGCCGAAGCTGATCGTGCCGCTGTATTCCGCGAGGATGGCCGGCTCCTTTGGCCGCCGCGCCTCGAAGAGATCGGCCACCCGCGGCAGGCCGCCGGTGATGTCACGCGTCTTGGAGCTCTCCTGCGGAATGCGCGCGAGGACGTCACCGATGGCAACCCGGCCACCGTCGGTCATGTTGACGAAGGCGCCGGGCGGCAGGGCATAGACTGCAGGGATGTCCGTGTTCGCAAAACAGACTTCCTTGCCCTTGCCATCCACCAGGCGCGCCCGCGGCCGCAGTTCCTTGCCGCTGAAACCGCGCTGCTTCGGATCCATGATCACGATG
>CAZVNY010000154.1:0-4435 GCA_964628785.1 uncultured Thiobacillus sp. | reverse complement strand
GAAGCGGCGATACACCGAATCCAGGCTCATGTAGGCCAGGGTGTCGTTCATCCAGCCCATGTTCCATTTCATGGAGAAGCCCAGGCCCCCCAGATAGACGGGACGGGAGACCATGGGCCAGGCCGTGGATTCCTCGGCGATGGTGAGCACCCCGGGGAAGTGGGCGTGCACCATGGCGTTCATTTCGCGCAGGAACTCGATGGCATCCAGGTTTTCCCGGCCACCGAATTTGTTGGGCAGCCATTGGTCCGCCTGCCGGGAATAGTCCAGATAGAGCATGGAAGCCACGGCATCCACCCGCAGGCCATCCAGATGGAACTGGTCCAGCCAATAGTGGGCGGAGGCCAGCAGAAAGCCTTTCACCTCGGCGCGGCCATAGTTGAAGATGTGGGTACCCCAGTCCTGATGCACCCCCAGCCGGGGGTCTTCGTGTTCATACAGGGCGGTGCCGTCGTAGCGGGCCAGGGCCCAGCGGTCCATGGGGAAGTGGCCGGGCACCCAGTCCAGCAGCACGCCGACACCCGCTTGGTGACAGGCATCCACGAAGGCACGGAATTCGTCCGCGCTGCCGTAGCGGGAACTGGGGGCGAAGTAGCCGGTGGTCTGGTAGCCCCAGGATTCGTCCAGGGGGTGTTCCGTGATGGGCAGCAGCTCGATGTGGGTGTAGCCCAGATGCGTCACATAGGGGATCAGGGTCTGGGTCAGTTCCGGCCAGGTGAGAAAGCGTCCGTCCGGGTGACGGCGCCAGGAGCCGGCATGCAGCTCGTAGATGTTCATGGGGGCATGCAGCCAGTCCCGCTGGGCCCGGGCCTTGAGCCATGCGGCATCGTTCCAGACGTGCTGGCTGGGGCGGGTCACCACGGCGGCAGTGCCGGGACGCAGCTCGAAGCCCTGGGCGAAGGGGTCACACTTCACCATGATTTCACCGCTGTTCCGGTTGCGCAGTTCGATCTTGTACAGATCGCCCGCCACCAGACCGGGGACGAACAGTTCCCAGAGACCGGATGCACCCCGGCTGCACATGGGGTGCATGCGGCCATCCCAGTTGTTGAAGCTGCCCACCACGGAGACCCGCTCGGCATTGGGGGCCCAGACCACGAAACGCACCCCCTCCACACCATCCAGCTGCATGAACTGGGCGCCGAAGCTGCGCCAGGCCTCCAGCAGACGGCCTTCGTTGAACAGATACATCTCCTCTTCACTGAGGCTGGGGCCAAAGGCGTAGGGGTCCACCAGCTCGAAGCTCTGCTCGCCTTCCTGCACGCGCAGGCGCCAGGGGCGGGGGGGATCTCCCTGCCATTCGAACAGGCCCCGGGTATCCACCTGGGTCATCGCGACCTCACCCTGGGGCAGCAGCAGGCTGATGCTCCTGGCATTGGGGCGGTAGACCCGCACCAGGGGCTTGCCCTGGAGGTATTGCAGACCCAGCAGGGAGAAAGGGTCGTGGTGTCGGGCGGTGAACAGACGTTCGAGATCGTTGGGCATGGCTTGAGTAAAAACGCTAATGCAACTGTGGGTGTGGAATGCGTCGAAACGGGAAAGCAGAGGATCGATGCAGAGGCTGATGTGCGGAGAACGGGTAGAATTGCCAAGCTTAACTGTTTGGCCCGGCGAGCATGATGCTTGTTGCTATGCGCCTCACATTCTAGTCGGCGTAAAATTTGGGACAAATATATCGTTTATTTTGAGTCCAGGTCATTGGCCTGAATTGCATCAGAAGAGGGGGTTTGCGTGGCCAAGGAAGCACCACGTTTCGTCAGTCTGCTGACCAAGAACACCGTTGCCTTGATCCTCGCCGGCGGGCGGGGCAGTCGTCTGAAACAGCTTACCGATTGGCGTGCCAAGCCGGCCGTGCCCTTCGGTGGCAAGTTCCGCATCATCGACTTCCCCATGTCCAACTGCATGAACTCGGGCATACGGCGCATCTCGGTACTCACCCAATACAAGTCCCACAGCCTCATCAAGCACATCCAGCGGGGCTGGGGTTTCCTTCGCGGCGAGTTCAACGAGTTCGTCGACATCCTGCCGGCCCAACAGCGGGTCAGCGAGGTGGACTGGTACAAGGGCACCGCCGATGCGGTGTACCAGAACCTGGACATCCTGCGCAGCACCAAGCCGGAATACGTGCTCATCCTGGCGGGGGACCACATCTACAAGATGGACTACGGCGAGATGATCGCCAGTCACGTGCGCAACGAGGCGGACATGACCGTGGCCTGTCTGGAAGTGCCCATCCAGGAGGCCTCCGCCTTCGGCGTCATGGACACGGATGACGACGGCCGGGTGGTGTCCTTCATGGAAAAACCCGCCAACCCGCCAGCCATGCCGGGCAAGCCCAACATGTCCCTGTGCTCCATGGGCATCTACGTGTTCAACGCGGGCTTTCTGTATGAGCAACTCTCCCGGGATGCGGACGACACTCGCTCGGACCACGATTTCGGCAAGGACATCATTCCCTATCTCATCCGCAGCGGTAACCGGGTCTATGCCCACAGCTTCACCGAGAGCTGCGTGCACGGTGAGGATGAGCCCGCCTACTGGCGTGACGTGGGCACGGTGGATGCCTATTGGGAGGCCAACCTGGATCTGGCCCGGGTGACCCCGGATCTGAACCTGTACGACAAGACCTGGCCCATCTGGACCTATCAGGAGCAGCTGCCCCCGGCCAAGTTCGTGTTCGACGAGGATCATCGACGTGGCATGGCGGTGGACACCATGGTCTCCGGGGGCTGCATCATCAGCGGCGCCACGGTGCGGCGCTCGGTGCTGTTCTCCAACGTGCACGTGAGTGAGGGCGGCTATCTGGAAGAGGCGGTGGTGCTGCCGGATGTACGCATTGGTGCTGGTGCGGTACTCAAGCGGGTGGTCATCGACAAGGGTTGCACCATTCCACCGGGTATGAGCATAGGCGTGAACCGCGTGGAAGACGAACGGCATTTCCATGTCACGGAACGGGGTATCACCCTGGTCACCCCGGAGATGCTGGGGCAGTTCATCCACCACCAGCGCTAGCAGGCCAGGGGAAAGACGGGCAGGGGGTGGCCTATACTTGCGCCCCTGGTCCCGTCAGCCAGGGCCGCGACCGGTGTAAAGCCGCGTCAGGCCGACCCATGCAAACCTATCCCCGCATACCCGGACGCCACGCCCCATGCTGCATGTGATTTTTTGCTGGCATTTCCACCAGCCCGACTACCGCGATGCGGACGGCTGGTACCAGCTGCCCTGGACCTATCTGCATGCCGTCAAGGACTACCATGACATGGCGGCCCATCTGGAGGCCTGGCCGGACATGCAGTGCGTGGTCAACTTCGTGCCCAGCCTCACGGCCCAGCTGGAGGATTACAGCGCCCAGTTCAAGACGGCCAAAGTCCCCCAGGATCTGCGCGATCCCCTCCTGGCCCGGCTCATCGATGCGGACCTGGACCGGCTGGATGCTGCGGACAAGCAGGCCCTGGTGGAGCAATGCTTCAAGCTCAACCAGCCCACCATGCTGGAGCCCTTTCCCGCCTATCGTCGTGTGCAGGCCGTGTGGAAGGCGGCCAGCGAGGGAGGCGATGAGGGGCTGAACTATCTCTCCGGACAGTATCTGGCGGATCTGGTGACTTGGTATCACCTGGCCTGGACCGGGGAGACCCTGCGCCGGGAGCATCCCCTGGTCCTGGCCCTGATGAAGAAGGGTGCGGGCTTCAGCCTGGAGGATCGCCGCGCCCTGTTCGATCTCTATGGTGAGGTCATCAGCAGCCTGTTGCCCCGCTATCGGATGCTGGCGGAGCGGGGCCAGATCGAGTTGTCCGCCACCCCCCACAGCCACCCCATCCTGCCCCTTCTCCTGGATTTTCAGGCGGCCCGGGAGGCCCGTCCCGACGCCCCTTTGCCCCAGGCCCCAGGCTATCCCGGGGGCGAGGCCCGGGCCCGGCAGCACGTGCGTGGGGCGCAAAGCGATCACAGCCGGTTGTTTGGCCACCCGCCTCTGGGCATGTGGCCGGCAGAAGGCGGGGTCTCCGATGCGGCGCTGCGGGTGATGGATCAGGAGGGCGTGCTCTGGGCTGCCACCGGTGAGGGCGTGCTGCGGCACAGCCTGTCTGCGGCGGGTCTTTCCCTGGAGAAGAAGGCCGACTGGATCACCCGCCCCTATCGTCTGCCGAACAGCAACACCACCCTGTTCTTCCGTGACGATCACCTCTCGGATCTCATCGGCTTCGAGTACAAGGGCTGGTTCGGTTCCGATGCGATACGCCATTTCCTGCATGCCCTGGACGAGACCCGGCGCAGTGCCAGTGGGCCTTACCCCGTGGTGACCATCATCCTGGATGGCGAGAACGCCTGGGAGTATTACGCCTACAACGGCTACTACTTCCTCTCCGGCCTGTACGAGGCCCTCATCGCACAAGGCAATATCTGCGTCTCCACCTTTCAGGACTACCTGGATCTGTTC
>CAZVNY010000153.1:0-4458 GCA_964628785.1 uncultured Thiobacillus sp. | reverse complement strand
TCCCCATGCTGCTGCTCATCGGCGTGTGGGTGTTCTTCATGCGCCAGATGCAGGGAGGCGGGCGCGGTGGTGCTTTCTCCTTCGGCAAGTCCAAGGCCCGCATGCTGGACCAGGACAGCAATGCCGTCACCTTTGCTGATGTGGCCGGCTGTGACGAGGCCAAGGAAGAGGTCGGTGAATTGGTGGAATTCCTGCGCGATCCCTCCAAGTTCCAGAAACTGGGGGGTCGCATCCCCCGGGGCGTGCTCATGGTGGGCAGCCCGGGTACCGGCAAGACCCTGCTCGCCAAGGCCATCGCCGGCGAGGCCAAGGTGCCCTTCTTCAGCATCTCCGGTTCCGACTTCGTGGAGATGTTCGTGGGGGTGGGGGCCGCTCGGGTGCGGGACATGTTCGAGCAGGCCAAGAAACATGCACCCTGTATCATCTTCATCGACGAGATCGATGCCGTGGGCCGTCAGCGGGGCGCAGGTCTGGGCGGTGGCAACGACGAGCGGGAACAGACCCTGAACCAGCTGCTGGTGGAGATGGACGGTTTCGAGGCCAGCGCTGGGGTCATCGTCATCGCCGCCACCAACCGCCCCGACGTGCTGGATCCGGCCCTCATGCGGCCCGGGCGCTTCGACCGCCAGGTGGTGGTGCCCCTGCCGGACATCCGGGGGCGGGAGCAGATCCTCATGGTGCACATGCGCAAGGTGCCCCTGAGCCAGGATGTGAAGGCGGACATCATCGCCCGGGGGACCCCCGGCTTTTCCGGTGCGGACCTGGCCAACCTGGTGAACGAGGCCGCCTTGTTTGCCGCCCGGGGTAACAAGCGGGTGGTGGACATGGAGGATTTCGAACGCGCCAAGGACAAGATCATGATGGGGGCCGAGCGCCGCTCCATCGTCATGCCCGAGGAAGAGCGCAAGAACACCGCCTACCACGAGTCCGGTCATGCCGTGGTGGCCAAGCTCATGCCCAAGACCGATCCGGTGCACAAGGTCACCATCATTCCCCGGGGTCGGGCCCTGGGCGTGACCATGCAGCTGCCCACGGAAGACCGCTACAGTCAGGACCGCAGCCGTTTGCTGTCCACCATAGCCGTACTGTTCGGTGGGCGCATCGCGGAAGAGCTGTTCATGAACCAGATGACCACCGGGGCCTCCAACGATTTCCAGCGTGCCACGGACCTGGCTCGGCGCATGGTCACCCAGTGGGGCATGTCCGACAGCTTGGGCCCCATGGTCTATGGCGAAGAGGAGGGCGAGATCTTCCTGGGGCGTTCCATCACCACCCACAAGAATGTCTCCGAGGAGACCCTGCGCAAGGTGGACCAGGAGGTGCGCCGCATCATCGACGAGCAGTACGCCCTGGCGCGCAAGATCCTGGAAGAGAACCGGGACAAGGTAGAGCGTATGACCCAGGCTTTGCTGGAGTGGGAGACCATCGATGCGGAGCAGATCGATGACATCATGGCAGGCCGGGAGCCCCGTCCGCCCAAACCCGTGAGTCCACCTTCCGGCTCTTCGGACAGCAACAGTACGCCCAGCGCTCCGGCCCCCTCGGCCACCCCTGCCGAGGAAGCCTGACCAGGACGTGGGAGTGGGTGGTCAGGCGTGGGTGCAGGCCCTACGCCGACTGCCCACCCCCTGCCTATTCCCTGTCCATTCCCCCCTATAGCCTGATGTTCCGTTGCGGCCGATTCGCTTTCGCCCTGGATCGTCCCCTGGTCATGGGGATCATCAACATCACCCCGGATTCCTTTTCCGGCGACGGGATCCTTTGCGATACCGTCCGGGCCATCGAGCAGGGCCTGGCCATGCGGGCGGCGGGGGCCGACCTGCTGGATCTGGGGGGGGCGTCCACCCGCCCCGGGGCGGAGCCCGTCCCGGCGGAGGAAGAAATGGCGCGGGTATTGCCTGTGCTTGCCGGCCTGCGTGCTTGCGGTGCCGCCATCTCTGTGGACACCATGCAGCCGGAGGTCATGACGGCGGCCCTGGCGGCCGGCGCGGACATGATCAACGACGTGGCTGCCCTGAGGGCGCCAGGTGCCATGGCTGCGGTGGCCGACAGCACCTGCGGCATCTGTCTCATGCACATGCAGGGCACCCCCCGCAGCATGCAGGACCAGCCCCACTACGACGATGTGGTGGGGGAGGTGGCGGATTTTCTTGCGCAACGCCGGGCCGCCTGTGTGCAGGGCGGCATCGACCCCCAGCGTATCCTCATCGATCCGGGTTTTGGCTTTGGCAAGACCCTGCGACACAACGTGGACCTGTTCAAGCGGATAGACCACCTGGCCGATATGGCACCGGTACTGGTGGGGGTCTCACGCAAGTCCATGCTGGGCCACATCACGGCTCGACCCGTACAGGAACGGGTGGTGGCCAGCGCTACGGCGGCCCTGCTGGCGGCGATGCAGGGGGCCGCCATTCTGCGTGTACATGATGTGGCAGCCACCGTGGATGCCCTGAAGATTTGGCAAACCTTGGGAGCAAGACAATGAGCAGAAGGTTTTTTGGTACTGATGGCGTCAGAGGCCGGGTAGGGGAAGACCCCATCACCCCGGGCATGGTGATGCGTCTGGGCTATGCCGCCGGGCGGGTCCTGGCAGCCGCGGGTCATGATGCCCTGCACGGTGAACGCCCCATGGTGTTGATAGGCAAGGACACCCGGGTCTCGGGTTACATGCTGGAATCGGCCCTGCAGGCCGGTTTTACCGCTGCCGGGGTGAACGTGCGCCTGACGGGACCCATGCCCACCCCCGGGGTGGCTTACCTGACCCGGGCCCTGCGTCTGCAGGCCGGAGTAGTGATTTCCGCCTCCCATAACCCCTACGAAGACAACGGCATCAAGTTCTTTTCCGCCCAGGGTAGCAAGCTGCCGGACGAGGTGGAACTGGCCATCGAGGAGGCCATGGAATCCCCCATTCGTACCGAGGCTTCCAGGAATCTGGGTCGGGTGAAGCGCATGGAGGATGCCGCCGGCCGCTATATCGAATTCTGCAAGAGCACCTTTCCCACGGACCTGGATCTGCGTGGCATGCGCATCGTGGTGGATTGTGCCAACGGCGCGGCCTACCACATTGCCCCCCATGTGTTCCACGAGTTGGGCGCGGACGTCATCGCCATAGCCAATGAGCCGGACGGCCTCAACATCAACAAGAAGTGTGGTGCCACCCATACCGAGACCCTGAGCCGCGCCGTGCGCCAGCATCGGGCGGATGTGGGGGTGGCCCTGGATGGGGACGGGGACCGCCTGATGATGGCGGATGGCAACGGCACCATCATGGACGGCGACAAGCTCATGTATGCCATTGCCCGGCATCGCAAGGAAAACGGCGAGTTGAAGGGTGGGGTGGTGGGTACCCTCATGACCAACCTGGGCACGGAATTGGCGCTGAAGCAGCTGGGGTGCGATTTCCGGCGCGCCAAGGTGGGCGACCGCTATGTGCTGGAGGTCCTGCAGCGGGAGGGCTGGCAGGTGGGGGGTGAGAGCTCCGGCCATATCCTCTGCTTGGACAAGCACACCACCGGCGACGGTATCGTCTCGGCCCTGCAGGTCCTGGCGGCCCTGCGTCGCTCCGACCAGTCCCTGGCGGATTACACCCGGGATTGCCCCGTGTTCCCCCAGGTGTTGATCAATGTGCGTGTGGCCAAGGGCTTCCACTTGAATGGCCAGTTGCCCGTACGCGACGCCGTGGATGCCGTAGAGGCCGAGCTGGGTGACAGTGGTCGCGTGGTGCTGCGGCCCTCCGGGACCGAGCCCCTCATCCGGGTCATGGTGGAAGGCCGCGACGAGCCCCAGGTGCGGCGTTGTGCGGAACAGATCGCCGAGGCGGTCAAGCAGGTGGCGGCAGGCTGATGCTGCGCATGTGACGCCGACCTGAGGAAATGACAGCTTGCAGATCGCATCTTGCGGTGCCGGCTGTAGGACAGGGCTTATACTCCGCCGGGTGCGAGGCGGATAAGCTCCGTCTTCGATTCCATCCAGCCTATCAGCCCTACAGGCCGTATCCATGTTCAGCAAAATGATGCCCCAGCGCAGGGAGTTCTACGACCTGCTCGAAGCCCATTCCGACCGTCTGCTGGCTGCCGCCAATGCCATATTGCGCATCGTCAATGGCCTGGGCACCAAGGGTTCGGACATCTCCGAGCTGATCAAGGAGGTACAGCTCAACGAACGCAGCGGCGACACCATCAAGGCCGAACTCACCGATCTGCTGCACAAATCCTTCATTACCCCCATCAGCCGGGAGGCCATCCATACCCTCACGGTGGAAATGGAAAAGATCCTGGACACCATGGAAGACCTGGCCAATGCCATCCGCATGTACAACATCGAGGATTCCACGCCGGAATCCCGTGAACTGGCCGCTTTGGCAGCGGATGCCTGTCAGCGCCTGAACCGGGCGGTGCTGGCCCTCTCGGACAAGAAACGGCGTCAGAATGCCGTATCAACCCCGAGTCTTCCAATAAT
>CAZVNY010000152.1:0-4485 GCA_964628785.1 uncultured Thiobacillus sp. | reverse complement strand
CAGAACATCGTCATCGGCGGCGCTGCCGGCGCCATCCCGCCGCTCGTCGGCTGGGCGGCGGTCACCAACGACCTGAGCCTTCTCGCCTGGATCCTCTTCGCCGTCGTGTTCGCCTGGACGCCCGTGCACTTCTGGGCTTTGGCCCTGATGGTCAAGAAGGATTACGCCAACGTCGGCGTTCCCATGGCGCCGGCCGTGATCGGCGACCGCGCCACGGTCATGCAGATGGTCTTCTACACCTTCCTGACCATCGTGCTCACGATCCTGCCGTTCTTCCTGCACCAGTTCAGCCTCGCTTACTTCCTCGCGGCGCTCGTCCTCAACCTCGTCCTGGTCGTGCGCATGGCACGCGTCTTCATGGTCGTTCGCGCCGGCCAGACTGTCGACAGGGTCACTGCGTTGCCCCTCTACCTGTACTCCATGAGCTACCTGGCGCTGCTCTTCGTCGTGATGGCGCTCGACCGCGCCATCTTCTGAGGGCCGTGGCCCGAGTGGACGCTCGATGAGCTCGCGGCCGGTCCTCCTGCGCGGTCGCTGGCTGGCCGGGCACCTGTTGGCGCTCGTCATGGTCGGCCTGTTCATCAACTTCGGCTTCTGGCAGCTGCGGCGTCTCGAGCAGCGCAGGGCCGTGAACGCCGTCATGGACTCGCGGGCCCACCTGCCGCCGCAGCCTCTCGCCAGCGCGCTGCCCGTCGGGAGCGAAGTGCCCCAGTACCTCCCCGTGACGGTGGTCGGCACGTTCGACCCCGAGCACGAGGTGCTGCTGCGCGGGCGTTCGCTCGACGGCCGACCCGGCTTCAACCTCCTGACGCCGCTGGTGCTCGACGACGACTCCGCCGGCGAGTACCGGGGCGGCGCCATACTGATCGAGCGCGGCTGGGTGCCTTACGACCACGATTCGGTGCCGGTGACCGACGCGTTGCCGCCGACCGGCAGCGTTACCGTGTCAGGCGAACTCAGGGCGCCGCAGTCGCCCCCGACCGGACCGCTCGCCGCCATCGCCGCGCACGATCCGCCCGACGGCCCGCTCGTGCAGAGCTTCTACGTCGACGTGAAGCGGCTGGCGCCGCAGATGCCGTACCCGCTCGTCCCCGCCTACGTCGTCCTACGGCAACAGACGCCCCCGAACGAGCAGCGGCTTCCCGAGCCGATCCCGGCGAACGAGATGAGCGAGGGGCCGCACCTCGGCTACGCGCTGCAATGGTTCGGCATGGCGCTCGTCGGCGCCGTCGGTTACGTCTTCCTGACGCGTTCTGCCGCGCGGCAGAAGAGTTGAGACGGTTCTAGCGCCCGGTGGCGGGCGCCTGCGCGAGCGCGCCCTCCAGCGCCGTCATGATGTCGTCGAACGCCTTGATGAACTTGACGACGCCCTCCTCCTCGAGCTTCGCCGTCACCGCGTCAAGGTCGATGCCGACGCCTGACAGCGCTTGCAGCATGGCCCGCGCGTCGGCGCCACCTTCCTGGATGCGCGAGGCGGGGTCGCCGTGGTCGCGGTAAGCCTCGAGCGTGGCGAGGGGGAGCGTGTTGATCGTGTCGGGGCCAACGAGGGGCTCGACGTACTTTAGGTCTGGGTAGTTCGGGTCCTTCGTGCTGGTCGAGGCCCACAGCAAGCGTTGCGGGCGCGCGCCGGCCGCGCGCAGGCGGGCGAAACGCTCGTTGGCGCCGAACAGTTGCTCGTAGATGACGTACGCGCCCTTCGCGCTCGCAACGGCGGCCGTGCCGCGCAGTTGGCGCGCGGCGTGGGCCTGCGGCACCGGCTGCCTGGCGAGCTCGTCGAGGCGCGGGTCTATCATCACGTCGATGCGGCTCAGGAAGAAGCTCGCGACGGACTCGACCTTGACGCTCCGGCCGGCGGCGAGGCGCTCTTCGAGGCCGGCGAGGTAGGCCTCGGCGACCTGGCGGTAACGGTCCAGCCCGAAGAGCAACGTGACGTTGACGTTCACGCCGGCTGCGATGAGGCGCCGGATCGCAGGCACTCCCGCGTCGGTGGCGGGCACCTTGATGAAGACGTTCGGTCGGTCGAGCCGCTCCCACAGATGCAGCGCCTCGGCCACGGTGCCCTCCTCGTCGTTGGCGAGGTGGGGGGAGACCTCGAGGGAGACGAAGCCGTCCACGCCGTTCGAGGCGTCGTACATGGGGCGGAAGAGGTCGGCCGCGGCGCGGATGTCGGCGACCGTCAGCTCCTCGTACGCCAGGTAGGGGGTGGAGCCGCCCTTGGCCAGCTCGGCGATGGCTTCGTCGTAGTCGTGGCTCTCGACGATGGCCTTCTGGAAGATGGCGGGGTTCGAGGTCACGCCGGCGAGGCCGTCGTCGTCGATCAGGGCCTGTAGCCTGCCGTTCGTGAGCCACGAGCGGCGGAACTCGTCGAGATAGACCGTCTGTCCGAACTGCCTCAGGCGCAGTAGTGGGTTCATGTCCGTCCTCCGGGCGTTGATGGGCGCTGACCTACTTGCTGCGTCCAGGCGCGCCGCCTACGCAGATGATAAGGCTCAGGCCCGCTCGATACCCGTAGCCACCACGCTCGCGCCGCGCAACTCGAGCCGCACGCGGGGCAGTGGCAGGATGGCCGGCCCGCTCACGGCGCGGCCTGCGCCCATGGGGTCGAAGACGCTCAGGTGACATGGGCAGGTGAGCTTCGGGCTGTCCGTCTCGTAGTTGAAGCCGAAGTTGATGGCGTCGACGTCGCGGTTGAGGACCACGATGCAGTGTTGGTGCGTGCAGACGCGGCTGAACGCCGCTAGGTAGGCGCTCGCGGTACCTACCCCGCTGTCGACCGCCACGCCGCCCGGGATCGGGCCTGGCAGGCGCACCGCCAGCGCGGGCAGGGGGCCGCCGCCCGGCCCGCCCGTAGGCAGTTCGAACGGGAGCTCGTCCCACACGTTCGCGAAGGCCGCTACGGTTCCGACCGCGACGTCGGCAACGGGCTCGAACTCCGGCGCGGCCGTCGGGTTGCGCTTGAGGAAGTGGACGTTGATGGCCTCGTAGACGCCGTACCCGCCGCCGATGAGCGCGGCAAGCACGGGCACGCGCCACAGCCACTTGATGAGCTGGCGGCGGGAGAGCGTCTCGGGAGGCGCTTCGCGCTCGCGGTCGCTGACCGGCGCCTGAGCAGGTGGCGTCTCGCCGGCCGGTTCCTTGCCGGAAAGGTCCCCAGCTCCGCCAGGCGCGTTCACGGCCGCTAGAGTCCGCTCCGGGAGAGGACCTGGGTCACGTACGCCACCACGGCGTCCAGCTGGGCGGGCTCCAGGCTCGCCTGGAAGGCCGGCATCATGCCGCGGCCGAAGCGCACGGCGTCTCGCACGTTGGCCTCGCTGGTGGCCCGCTGGTTGCCGGCGAGCTGGGCGCCGATGCCCCCCTCGCCGCGCTGGCCGTGGCACTCGACGCAGTAGGTGGAGAAGACCTGCCTGCCCGCGACCGTGAGGCCGGCATCGGTGCCGCCTCCATCCGCTGCGCCACTCGCTTGCGCGCGGGCGGCCTCGGCCAGCGCTTTCGCTGGCGCGCCGAGTTCCGGGCCCACGAGCTCGGCGTAGAGGTCGTACGTCCGGGCCGCGTCCTCCAACGCGCCCGTCTGGGAGTAGGCGTCCGCGAGCGTCATGACTGCGTCGGGCTCCAACTCGGCCACGCCGCCGGCCGCGGTGGCCGCGCGCTCGATGGCCCCGACGGCGTCGCTCGGCCGCCCCGCGACGTAGAGGAGCTGACCCGTGCGGGAGAGCGCCCGCGGCTGGCTCGAGTCGTAGTCGGTCAGCACCCGGAAGTAGCTCTCCACGGCCTTCTGCGGTTCGCTGGCTTCCCAGTAGGCGTCGCCGAGCGCCAGGAGGTTCGCCTCGGACGGGTCCGCGAGGACGGCTGCCTGTAGAGGCTTGACGCGTTCGATGAGCGCGATGCGGCGCTGGGCGGTCGGCTCGCTGGTCCCGTCGGGTGTGGCGGCGAAGGCGCTGAAGGCCTCCGCGGCCCGGTCGAGGTCGCCGCGCGCGAACGCGACCTCGCCCAGCAGGTAGAGCGTCTCGGCGTCGTCCGGTTGGACCCCGCTGGCGAGCTGGAGCCATCCCTGGGCCTGCGCGAGGTCGCTCTGCAGGGCGAGGATGGCAAGGCGCTTGTAGGCGTCGACCGGGACCGGACTCACCTCGTCCACGATGCGTCGGTAGGTCGCCTCCGCCTCGTCGAGGCGCTGCAGGCCCAGGTACATGTCGCCGAGCGCCAGGAGGTTCTCGGCCGACGGGTCCGACTGCGCCGCGCGTTGCGCGGCCTGCAGCTGCTGGGCGACGTCGACGTCGGTCGTCGTGATCGTGTCGGTGCTGTTCACGCGCGGAAGCAGGTACGTCGGGACGGCGGCGGCGAGGAGCAGGAAGGCGCCCAGCACGACCACGGCTCCGACCGGGACGCGCTTCGCAGCCGTCCGCTCGCTCTTCTGGACGCGACCCGCGAGCGCGGCCTCGCGCTCGTCGATCGCCGTCAGGACCTTGGCGGCCTTGGCCTCGTACCGCT
>CAZVNY010000151.1:0-4496 GCA_964628785.1 uncultured Thiobacillus sp. | reverse complement strand
TTGTCACTGCCGGACAGTACGGCCATCGCCGCAGTGGATCTGGCCAGCTATCACGCCCGACCCCTCGACGATCCGGCCTATGCCCCTATCCTGGCGGCGATGCAGCGGGGCATCCGCAGCGGCGTCTTTGCCCCCCAGCTGCATGGCATGGCGCATTACTGGCCGGCCAATCTCATGGCGGCGGCACGCCAGGATGACGGAGTCAGGGCCTGGCTATTGGCGGGACCGGGCCAGGAGACGGAAACCCTGCCCAGTCCCTTGCAATCCCGCTGGACCGATGCCAGCGTATTGCCATCCCGGCCCTTGCCGGAGGCACAGATCCGCGCTGCCGTGGAGGAGGAGGTGGCCCTCTACCGGCAGATCTTCGGTAACGCGCCGGAGGTGGTGGTGCCTCCCACCTTCGTCTGGACCGCTGCCGTGGAGGCGGCCTGGGCCACCCAGGGGGTGACCACCCTGATCACACCAGGCCATTGCTGTACCGGCCGGGATGCTGCGGGACAGCCTGATTGCGGGTCAGTGCGTTTGCATAATGGCCAGACTGGCCAGTCCGGGCTTACCTATCTGGTGCGGGACCGCTACTTCGAACCCGCCCTGGGCCATCAGGCCGCGCGAGGGCTGAAGGCCCTGGCGGAAAAGACCGCCCAGGGCCGTCCCTGTCTTTTGGAAACCCACCGTTTCAATTTCACCGGAACCCGGGCGGAAGAGGCCCTGACCCAGCTGGATACGCTCTTGCGCCAGGCGCTGGCCCGACATCCGGATCTGCGCTTCCTCAGCGCTGCCGAACTGGGGGGCTACTATCGCAACCAGGCCAACCGGATGGCCACGCGCCTGGGGCAGCGCCTGCATGCCTGGGCGGCACGCATGCACCAGGTGCCGCGCTTTGCCAGACTGGCACGTCTGAGCGGCCTGGGATTCCTGTTGCAGCTGTTGTACCGGCCCAAGAGAGCGGCCTTGGCATGAACGGGCCCCGCTTCTCCGTCGTCATACCGGCCTACAACGCCGCCGGCTTCATCTCCCGGGCCATCGACTCCGTGCTGGCCCAGACCTGGCCCGCCCACGAGATCATAGTCGTGGACGATGGCTCCACCGATGCCACGCCAGAGCTGGTGGCAGCCTATCAGGACAGGGTGCGTTGTCTGCACCAGGAGAATGCCGGCGTGTCTGCTGCGCGCAATGCCGGGGCCCGGGCGGCCAGCGGCGACTGGCTGGCCTTTCTGGATGCGGACGACTGGCTTTACCCCGACCGTTTGAAGTGGCATGGGACATGGATCCAAGGGGATCCAAATCTGGATTTCCTCACCGGGGATTACGACTACCGACGCCCCGATGGCCGCCGTATTTCCGGCTCCATGGAGCTGCATGCTTCGGGCCGGGCCATGCTGGCCAAGGCAGGCCTGCTTACCCCTGGTCCGCAAGGGTGCGAGAAGTGGGGAGAGGAGGATGTGCCCGTCACGGTCGTCATGACTGCCGACGAGCTGGAACCCTTCGTGGCGGATCATTTTGGTGACACCCATACCCTGTCCGTTCCCCGGCAGACCTTCCTGGACCTGGGGGGCTATCCCACCGGCTACCGGGTGTGTGAGGACGTATATTTTCTGACCAAACTCTGTGCCATCAGCCGTCGTGTGGGCGTGGTCTGCACACCCATGGCCGCCTATGTGATCCATGAGGCCAGCGCCACGCGCAAAGACCCCCTCCAGGCCCAGCTTGACAACGTGCGCACCCTGATGGACATGGACAAGGCCGCGGGGACCTTTCCCGATGGGGTGCGCCGCGGTGTACGCAAACGCCTGGCTGCGGGACGCCTCAACCTGGCTTACGCCCTGGCCAGGACGGGCCGGCGTGGTGCCGCCTTGCAGGCCGTCCTGCCCTCCCTGTGGGAAAATCCGGGCATTGCCAGCCTGCGGCAACTTCTTTCCATAGCACGCGGATGACCCAAGTACCCAGCACCGATGCCCTTCCGGCCGTCCAGGCGGTTGCAAATCCCGACGCCCGGATTCTGGTCCTCACCGAGCTCTTCCTGCCCACCAAGGGCGGAACTGCGGTCTGGGCAGCGGAGGTCTACAAGCGCCTGGGCGGCAAGGGGATCCATATCGTCACCGCCGACGTGCCGGGGGGCAGGGAATTCGATGCCAGCCATCCCAATCGCGTGCATCGCCTGGATTTGCGGCGCGTACCCTGGCTGCGCCCCGAATCCCTGGGCATGTATGTCAAGTTTTTTGCCAAGTCCCTGGCCCTGGCGCTCACCCATCGCTTCTCCGCCATCCACGCCTTCCGCGCCCTGCCAGAGGGTCTGGTGGCCTGGCTGGTGGCCCGGCTTACTTTCCGTCCTGTGGTGATCTACGCCCATGGCGAGGAACTCACCACCTGGGGCCAGGGAGGAAAGTACAAGGCCATGCGCTTTGCCCTGCGCCATGCGGATCGGGTCATTGCCAATAGCAGCTACACCCGGGATACCTTGATCTCCATGGGGGTGGCCCCCGCACGCATCCACCTCATTCACCCGGGTGTGGATCTGGAACGCTTCCAGCCGGGACTGGATACCACCGGCCTGCGGGAGGGACTGGGCATAGGTCCCCAGGAGAAAATCGTGTTCGCCGTAGGCCGGCTGTCCCGACGCAAAGGCTTCGATCGGCTGCTGGAGGCCGTGGCCCGCTTGGGGAAAGAGGGTATGGGCGTGCATTGTGTCCTGGGCGGCATAGGCGAGGACGCCGATTATCTGGACGGCATCATTGCCGCACTGGATGCTGAAGCCTGGCTCCACCGTATCGGTCCGGTGGCGGAAGCGGATCTGCCCCGCTGGATGAATGCCTGTGACCTTTTCGCCATGCCCAATCGGGAGATCGATGGCGATACCGAAGGCTTTGGTATGGTATTCATCGAGGCGGGAGCCTGTGGCAAGCCGGTAGTGGGTGGCAGAGCCGGTGGCGTGCCTTCGGCAATCGAAGAGGGTGTGACCGGCCTGCTTGTGAACGGTGATGACCTGGAGGACGTTTACCGCGGTATCCGACATCTACTGGAACAACCCGTGCTGGCCCGGGATATGGGAACGACCGGCCTGGCTCGAGCCCGGACAAGATTTTCCTGGGAGCGGGTGGCAGCCATCACCCTGGAGTCCATGTAAGGAGGTGTAATGCGTGCAGTGACTTTGTTTCTTTTTCTGCTTCTGGGACCGTCCCTTGCCCAGGCAGAATCCTATGGCCCCACGGAGGCGGAAATGGCCACACTGCCGCCCTATTGTGGGGGACCAGGCAGTCAGGGCATGGACTGGGCGGCCATCCTGGGACCTTCCAGAACCTGGAACAACCACACCTGCTACGGCATCAACCGCATCAACCGTTATTACCGCAGCAGCAAGCAGGGGGAGAGACGGTATCACCTACAGACGGCCATGCAGGATTTCAACTACTCTGTCGGGCACCTGCCCCAGGACTTCCCCCTCATGCCGGAGATCCTCTATTACCGTGGCCTGGTGCATAAGCTGCAGGGCAACGTTACCGGCGCCATGGCGGACTGGCTGAAGTCGATCTCGTTGGACAAGCGCTATGTCAAATCCATCGTGGAACTGGCGGACCTGTATGCGCAGCAGATAAAAAAACCGCATCAGGCCCTGGAACTGGTCACGGAAGGCCTGCGCGACAACCCGGGATCGAAAGCTTTGCAAAACCGCTATACCCGTTATGGTGGCAAGCTGCCCTATCCCGAGCCTCGGATTCCTGTGCAAATGGAGCAGGAAAACGCGAAATCCGGGGCAAAGGTGGCCGAACAGTCTGATGCAAAACCGCAAGACGCGAAGACGGAAACGGTACGGCCCGATGTGACCAGCACTCCGCAGGTTACCGGCACGGCGAAGAATCCCTGGTGCCGTTTCTGTCCAGAACCTCCGCCATCACAGGATCCTGCAGCATCCACGCCTTGAGCTGCTGCCACAAGCTGGCGGCGATCTCCGGTTCCAGGTCATACAGGTCCCGTGCGCAATCCGGGTCTGTGTGGGTATCGAAGAGACGCAGCAGACAGCCTTCCTGCAGGGGCTGGTAGACCAGCTTCCAACGACCCCGACGGATCATGCGGTCTTTGGCGAGGATGGTGATCCGTTGATAGTCCTCTTTGATGGCCAGGGTGCCGCTGGCCTTGTCGGGTACTTCCAGGAGTTCCAGCAGGTTGGGGTAACGCAGGTGATCTGCCGGCAGGCCCGGGATGTCGGCGATCCAGATACCCGTCTCATTGAAGGCGGCCAGATCTTCTTGCATTGATTCTCCGCGCAGGACGGGCAGCAGGGAGCGGCCATCCAGATTGGCGGGCACGCTGATGCCCACCCGTTCCAACAGGGTGGGCATCAGGTCGATGCTGCGCACCATCCCGTCATGCCTCACTGGCGACAATGCCGGATCGGCAATGATCAGGGGCACCCGGGGGCTGACGTCGGCTATGGCACTGTTGCCCTGTCCCCAGGTGTTGTGCTCGAAGAACTCCATGCCGTGATCGCTATAGATCAC
>CAZVNY010000150.1:0-4549 GCA_964628785.1 uncultured Thiobacillus sp. | reverse complement strand
GGTGACAACGCCTGCCAGGCGGCCGCATGGGCGATTGCGCGCGCTACGAACTCATCGGGAGATCCGGTGATCCATTGCTGCAGGCCGACCGAGCGCAGCATGGAGGTGGACATGCGCGCCGCCATGATCGAACCGGTCATCGTGAGCACGGGCACGCCCATCCACAATGCGTCGCAGGTGGTGGTGCCTCCGTTGTACGGGTGCGGGTCCAGCGCAATGTCGACGTCGTGGTAGCCACGAAGGTGTGCGGCAAGGCCGGCAGTGTGGCCGGCAAAGGACAGACGGTCCGCGGCGATGCCGCGTGCCCGGAAGGCGGTGCGTACGTGCTCCTGGGCTCCGGGATCGGCGAGGTGACGGGTCTTGAGGAGCAGACGCGCCTGGGGAATGGCCAGCAGCACCGCACTCCAGAGATCGAGCGTGGCCGTGCCCACCTTGGCGAGGTGGTTGTAGGAACCGAAAGTCAGGACCTTTCCCGATGAGATGCCTACATCGGGTGAGTCCGCGGGTGGACCATAGGCAATCCAGCAACGCGGCAGCCGCCAGAATTGTTCAACCGCGAATTCCCGCGTGTCGGTGGGATGAAGGGTTTCATCCGTGATCCAATAGTCCACCGCCGGCAGTCCGGTGGAGGCAAAGTATCCCAAGTACGTGGCCTGCACGGGAGCGGGTTTGTGGCCGAGAATCGCGAGCCGAGAATCGCGGGTGTGTCCGCTCAGGTCGATCAGAAGATCGAGACCGTGACCATGGATCAGCCGGGCGGCGTCGGCATTGCTCAGCTCCGTGACCGAATGCCAATGGTCCACCTTTCCCTTGATCGCTTCGGTGGTCTCGTCCGGATGGGGCACGTTCGAATAGGCGAAGACCTCAACCCGCTTTCGATCGTGGGAGGCAAAGAGAGATTCGACAAAACGAGCCACCGCATGGTGCTTGAAATCGGCCGAAAGGTAACCGATGCGCAGAGGACGGCCGACGACGGCGACGACGGGGCCGGCGTGGAGTGGCGCACGGGTGACCGTGTTTCCCCAAGTCCGCGCGTGATCGAATGCTTCCAGAATTGGCGATGAAGCGACGGCGGCTTCGGTGAACAGGAGATTGCTGAGGTATCGGGGATTTTCAGGACTGAGACGGAACGCCTCACGATACCCCTTGCAGGCCTCTTCAGAGAGGCCCTTCTCGCGCAAGACCGAAGCCAGGCCGCTGTGGGACTCAGCGATGTGGGGGGCCAAGGCGAGCGAGTGTCGGTAAAGGGACTCCGCCTCGGTGAGACGTCCCGTGTCCTTGAGGCAGGCGCCGAGGTTGCTGTAGGCTTCCGCGAATCGCGGATTGATCTGGATGGCCTTGCGATAACAACCCTCCGCTTCGGTGAGCCGGTTCTGTTTGCGCAGCAATGCGCCGAGGCTGTTCCAAGCCTCGGGCATGTCGGGTTGCAACGTGAGGGCCTGTTTGAAGGCCTCTCCGGCTTCCGTGAATTGTCCCTTGATGCGCAGAATGTTGCCCAGATTGCACCAGGCCTTTGTGTTGGTGGGCTGAAGCAGCAGGGCACGTCGCAGCGCGGCTTCCGCCTCGGCGATGCGGTCCAACGCGTGGAGGGCGATGCTGAGATTGCTCCAGAAAGAGGCGTTTTCCGGAGCGCGCGTCACCGCCTCGCGGTAGCAGACTTCGGCTTCGGTGAACTGAGGGAGGGCGCGTAAGGCTTCGCCGCAGTTGCTCCAAGCCGCTGCCTCCGCCGGATCGACCAGCAAGGCGGCGCGAATCAGTCGGACCGCCTCCTGAAACTTGCCAGCCTGATAAGCCAGCAGGCCCAGCAAGTGCAGCGCGGCAGGGTTGCGTGGGTGGTGTTTCAACACCTCACGATAGACGAGCTCCGCCTCTTGGAGACGTCCCTGTTGGTGCAGGGACATCGCTTGTTGCAATCGGGCATTGGTTTCGACCGGCGTCACGGTGTCCAGCGTCAGGCGTCGCGGGTATGTTCGACAAGGCAAATGGGCTTGGGATAGGCTTGCGTCAGGGTGAAATCGAAGTCACTCGCTTGCGACGATGACAATGGAGCGCGCTCGGTACGAAACTGCCCACACCTTTGCCGCCGCCGCGGTCTTTGTGGAGCATGCGGTCGCGGAGAAACGGGTTCTGGACGCCTTGGAATCGGTGTTGCCTTCATCGGCGGAAAAACGCCAGGCGATCCACCGCGAACTCCTGCGGTGCTTTCCCGACGACGCACCTCCAACCGATTTCTGGCATGCGGCATCGTCGCAGGCATTCCGCGATTTCTTTGTCTGGGGTCACACGTACGATTGGGGGCACGGCTGTGCCCGCACCGGTGCGATGGGTCCGCGGCACATCGAGATCGGCACCGAATCCGTCGAGCATGGGTTTCTACCCAAGGATCTGCGTGGCAAACGGGTGCTCGATATCGGCTGCTGGTCGGGTGGGGACCTCCTGCTTTTGCGCGGCCTTGGCGCTGAAGTTGAAGCCATCGAGGAACATCGGCGATCGGCGGACTCGGCGCGGGCACTTTGTGAACTCCTTGAGATTCCGGCGACGCTGTCCACCGCGAGCGTCTACGCAGATCGTCCTGAGTGGAAACATAGATTCGATATAATTTATTGCAGCGGAGTTATTTATCATGTGACTGACCCCGTGCTTTTCCTGCGCATCTGTTTCGCCTACCTCAAGGTTGGCGGGCGCCTGATTGTGGAGACCAAGGCTCACACCGGCACGGCGGCGGGCACGGGGCTGTGCGGGTATTCGGGCACCTTGGAAAAGGGCTGGAACTGGTTTGCACCGAATTGGGAAGCGCTGGGCCGCTGGCTCACGGATGCCGGTTTTGAGCAGAGACAAGTTCAATTGTACCAACGATTTAATCGACGCCTGTTGGCTTGCGGGGTGAAAACGGGGACGGTGCCGATGGTGGAGACGGCGGGTTTTTCACGGCCGGGAAGCTGGCTGGAGGGCGACGTGTGACCACCGGTCAAACTGTCTCAAAGATGCATCCCTGCCCACGAAAGCTGCATTTGGGATGTGGTAAGAAGTTCATTCCCGGGTTCTTCCATATCGACGTGTTGCCGGCGCCCCATGTCGATCTCGTTTCGCGGATCGAACGCCTGCCGACGATTCGCGACAATTCGGTTGAGCTGATTTATGCTGCGCACGTTCTCGAGCATTTTTCCCGTAAGGAGTACCGTGCTGTCCTCGAGGAATGGTTTCGTGTGCTCGCAACTGACGGCGTGTTGCGGCTTGCCGTGCCGGATTTCGCAGCCTGTGCCAAATTGTACCATGAACAAGGACTCAAGGATGGGCTGACCGGACTCGTCGGGCTGATCGTGGGCGGGCAGCGTGACCAGTATGACTTTCACAAGATGGTTTTCGATGAGCCGCTGTTGACCCGGGAGCTGCGGTCGGTCGGCTTTCGCGAAGTCAGGCGGTGGGACTGGCGAAAGACGGCGCATGCCCAGGTGGACGACTATTCCCAAGCCTACCTTCCCCACCTCGACAAGGCGCACGGCACCCTGATGAGCCTCAACCTTGAGGCGGTGAAGTGAATTTTCGGGTCGCCGAACCGATCGTGATTTTCCGTTGACCGGAGAAAGGGGCTTCAACAGCTTTTCAGACCCTTTCGATGACCGCTTGGAGTCGGGAAGGGACGATTGGAGAGGTGGCAGAGTGGTCTAATGCGCACGCTTGGAAAGCGTGTGTAGGGCAACCTACCGAGGGTTCGAATCCCTCCCTCTCCGCCATTTTTCTAACGCACCGGGCTGGGGGCGGTTACATTTCGATGTTTGAGACGAGTGGTCTCGCAGCACTACCTTTACCGTCCAATTGAGATCCCGACCGACTGACGTGGAGGTGACGACTCCCCAAGTCGATTCTAAAGTTTTCACATGGACGGACTAATTTTTTCAAATAGACGGATTCTACGGCAGCTTTTCCAGTCATGAGTGGTTCTGCGGCTTACCCCGCAACGATAAACTCACATACGTGGTGACGACAATTGCACTTCCTTGTTTGTCGTAGTGGGTGTGAGGGGTGTAGGGGAGCGCGACTGTCCACCAAAATCCGATTTCGTGGATTCGGACGTAACAGAAATTCTGTAGGGTGCCGCGCTCGACGCACCGCATTTTTCCTGCATAATGGTTTCAGATGAAAGGAAAACTGTCCCTCACCGCATCAGGTCTCGAAGGGGAAGGCGATGGGCTCTTGCATCATTGTGCGGGTTTTTGCGACAGCATCCTGCGGGGGCTTGGTCAGGTGATGTTCCAGAACAACAGCTATGCCGGGCTGCTGTTTCTTGCCGGTATTGCGGTTAATTCCCTCCTTCTTGCCCTTGCGGCGCTGGTGGGAACCGCCACGGCGACCCTGACGGCATCGATTTGGGGAGTGGACCGTGGGCAGATTCGTTCGGGCATGTATGGATTCAACGGGGCACTCGTGGCCATCGCCCTCACCTATTTCTTGGAATCCGGTGCGCGGACCTGGGTTTGTGTTCTTCTCGGCTCAGTGGGCTCGACCGTTCTGATGGCGGCGATGGTAGCGGCCTTCGATCATTGGAACC
>CAZVNY010000149.1:0-4559 GCA_964628785.1 uncultured Thiobacillus sp. | reverse complement strand
GGCCTGGCTGCTGGGCAAGCACCGCATAGGGCTCACCGCCGGGGCCTCGGCACCGGCGGTGCTGGTGGAGGGGGTGATCGCCCGCCTCCAGGCCCTGGGGGTAGAAAACGTCACTGCCTTGCAGGGCATCGAGGAAAACATGAGCTTCCCCCTGCCCAAGGCCCTGCAGGATTGAGTATGCTGACCCTGCGGGTGCCGCCCCCAGGCCTGCCAGAACCCGGAACGGCCCTGCCATGCGCCTGCGCCGCCTGCTGAACCTGGAATGGGACGCCATCGCCGGCATCATCGCGGCGGTGGTGGCCAGCGTATTGCACCTGCTGCATATCGTGGATGCGCAGATCATCCTGCCCATCATGCTGGTGCTCATCGCCCTGCTCTTCGTCAACTTCATGCGCCACACCCACCACAACGAAGTCACGGCGGAGCAGGTGGACAAGACCGCACATGCGGTGCGGCGCATCCAGGCGTCCCTGAAACCACCGCAGGTGATCCTGGTGGGACCCCGTCACCTGCTCACGGAAAACGAGAAGTTCGTGCGCCATCTGCGTGGCGAGACCATCTGGTACAACCTGTGTCTGTCCATGTACCAGCCAGAGCATCTGTTCGACGCCCTGGTGCGGCCCGCCATCGAAAACGGCATGGTCACATCCATCCAGTTCGTGCTGGACAGCAGCCAGAAAACCTTGTGGGACAGCAGCATCCTGCCCAGGATCAAAAACTGCCCCGGGCACACCAAGGTACGGGAACCCTTGTGGCAGGAACTGGAAAAGACCGTGTCCTTCATCCTGGGCGACAGCCAGCTCAGCGGCGGCACGGAAGCCCTGCTCAGCTTCTGGGGTGAGCCTTTCATGGCCCAGACCACCCAGCGCAAGGTGCCGCGCTACATCTTCCACGTGCAGAAGAATTCCGAGCTCCTGCCCCACTTCGAGGAACTGGCCCGCAGCTGCCGGCACAACTGCATGTAAGGCTGGCCGCAAGGCTGCATCCATTCGAGACCCGGCCCAGCCCTTCCCGCTTCAGTCTCCGGCCGTTGCTGCCCTGAACAGGCTCAGCCCTCCCCCCAGCGCTGGAGCAGGGCATGCCCGATCCCCAGCTGGTCCAGCACCCGGGCGACGATGAAATCCACCAGGGCCGCCACATTCCCTGGCCGGTGGTAAAAACCCGGGTTGGCGGGCAGGATCACCGCCCCCGCCTCCACCAGAGCCGTCATGTTGCGCAGGTGGATGAGGGAAAAGGGAGTCTCCCGGGGCACCAGGATCAGGGGTCGCCGCTCCTTCAACATCACGTCCGCGGCCCGCTGCAACAGGTTCTCCGCCAGTCCCTGGGCAATGGCCGCCAGGCTGCCCATGCTGCAGGGACAGACCACCATGGCATCCGCCGGATTGGAACCCGAGGCAACGGGGGCGAACCATTCCTTTTCTCCATAGGTGCGCAACTCGCCACCGGGGTGCAAAGCCTGCAGGTGCGCTACCAGGGCACTGCTGTCTGTCGGCAGGCTCAGGTCCAGCTCCTGGCGGGCCACGATGCGTGCGGCCTGGGAGACCAGAAGATCCACCCGGCAGCCGGCCGCCAGCAGGCATTCCAGCAGGCGCAGGCCATAGGCCATGCCGGAGGCACCGGTGAGGGCGAGGGTGATGCGTTTCATGTGGGAGTCCCGTCCGTGGATACCGGGTATTTGAGCAGATGTGCCGTGGCCAGGCCATTGCCCAGGCCGGTGACCAGGGCGGCACTGAGAAACAGGGGCATGAGGCCCATGAGGCTGCCGCCGGGCATGAGCCACAGGTCCACCACCAGGAGCTGGGTGCCGATGTGGGCCAGGGCCGCCAGTACGGACAGGCCCACGGGTCCAAACCAGCGTCGCGGCAGGTGCATGGCCCAGGCCAGGGTGATCAGACTCATGACCCCGCCGGACAGGGACAGCACGAAGGCCGGCGTGAGAAACTGGCCCAGGGCCAGGGCCCCGGCCACGATGCGCAGACCCGCCACCCAGGCAGCCATGGACCAGCCATGCCGGTAGAGCACCAGCAGGGTGACGATGTTGGCCAGGCCTGGCTTGACCCCGGGGATGGGCAAGGGGATGGCCGCCTCTGCCAGGGTGAGAGCGATGGCGGCAGCGGCCAGGCCGGCCACCCGGCGATCCTCCGGGGTGGCCCGAAGCTCGATGCCGGTCTGATGGCCGGACTCAGTAGTTGAGGGAGTCATAGCCCGTGGCGGCATTTTCCACGGCCACCCGGTTGGGCAGGCACACCGCCGCCGCCCCCGGCGGGATCCAGCCCTGGCGCACGCAAAGCTGTCGCGGGCTGGGATCCGTGGCCACCCGCACCCTGCCTCCCCGGATCTCCACCCGACTCTCGCCCAGGGGGCCGGGCACGGAGATGACCCGATCCAGGCGCAGGCTGGCCTCGGCGAAGGGCCTGCCATCCAGCCGGATGACCACCCGCCCGTCCAGGCTGTGCGCCCGTTGCAGCCACAGCCCTGCCACCAGGCTCAGGCCGGTGGCCAGGATGAGCCAGTCACCGGGCAGGATGGATGGCTTGCTCTGGTGCACTGGGGAGGGCCGGGGCTCAGCCCAGCTGGCGGTGACGCACCAGGACCTGATAGCTGGCCTGGAAGTGCCGGGCCAGGGTCTCGGCAAAATACACGGAACGGTGCTGGCCCCCGGTGCAGCCCAGGCCCACGGTGAAATAGTTGCGGTTGTCCAGGATATAGGCGGGCAGCCACTTGGTCAGGTAATCCCGGATATCCGCCAGCATCTCCTGGGCCTGGGCGTCACCCTCCAGGAAGACGATCACCGGCACATCCCGGCCGGTGAGGGGGCGCAGCTCCGGGTCGTAATGAGGGTTGGGTAGACAGCGCACGTCGAAGACCAGGTCCGCATCCATGGGGATGCCGTGCTTGAAGCCGAAGGACTCGAACACCAGGGTGAAGGCGGCGCTCTTCAGACTGAGCAGGTCCTTGATCTGGGCCCGCAGGGTATTGGCGGACAGGTCACTGGTGTCGATGAGGTACGCATTGGCAGCCAGATTTGCCAGCATCTCCCGCTCCTCATGGATGCATTCCTCCAGGGAGCGCTCACCAGTGGCCAGGGGATGGCGGCGGCGGGTCTCGGAAAAGCGTCGCACCAGGGTGTCGTCCCGGGCGGTGAGGAAGAGGATGCGCACCTCCATGTGGGCGCGCAGCTCGTCCAGTTCCTGACCCAGATCCACCAGGTTGGCACCACTGCGGGAATCGATGCCCACAGCCGTGTTCTGCACACCATAGAGGCGCATGTGGGCCATGGTCTCGGGTAACAGGGGCGCGGGCAGGTTGTCGATACAGTAGAAACCCGCGTCCTCCATGGCCTTCAGGGCCACGCTCTTGCCCGAGCCGGAAAGGCCGCTGATGAGGACCAATCTCATACTGCTTCTCCCTGGCTGCCGGCCGCCTCGATGGCCTGGCGCTGACGTTCGATGAAATCCGCCGTGGGATCGTTACCGCGCAATTTCAGCAGGTGATTGCGCACCGCCACTTCCACCAGCACGGCCAGGTTACGACCAGCCGCCACGGGGATTTGCACCTCCGGCACGGATACCCCCAGGATCACCCGCTCGCTGGCCTGCATGGCCAGACGATCCATCTCCTGACATTGATCCGCCATGGTGAGGTGGATGATGAACTTGATGTTCTTCTGATATTTGACCGCGGTCTCGCCAAACAGGCTGCGGATGTTGAGCATGCCCAGGCCCCGCACTTCCATGTAGTCCCGCAAAAGGACCGGGCAGCGTCCCTCCAGGGTATCCGGGGCGACGACGAACACCTCCAGCACGTCATCCGCCACCAGACGATGGCCCCGGTTGATGAGCGCCAGGGCCAACTCGCTCTTGCCGATGGCCGGGTCACCGGTGAGCAGCACCCCCAGGCCCAGGACTTCCAGGAAGACACCATGGATCACCGTGGAGGGGGCCAGGGCCTGGGTGGTCAGATGGGACAGGATGCGCAACAGGGCCGGACCCGGTTCCGGGGAACAAAACAGGGGGATAGCGCTGCGCTCCGCCGCAGCCGTCAGGACCGCGCCAGGGATCTCGCCATCCGCCACCACCACGGCCGCCGTATCGGCACCAAACAGACCTGTCAGGGCGGCCTCCAGGGCCATGCCGGACAACTGGCGCAGATGGGTCATTTCGCTGCTGGCCAGGACCTGGATGCGATTGGGCTGCAGCGTATGCCGGGGATCCACCGGGGCCAGGCTGGGTCTCTGGATGGTATCCGTGGTAAGCAGGCGCTGGCCCCCCTGCCGTCCTGCCACCCAGCTCAGCCTCAGGCGCTCGGCAACCTGCCCGTACAGCTCAGCAACGGGAATGGGGTGATGAGTTTCGTTGCTACTGTGGGGCGGGCTCATGCCTGGCCCGGAGTCAGGGCGTCCATTGCGTCAGCAGATCATACAGGGCAGCGGCATCCGGGGCCGCGCGCAGTTGTCTGCGGAAGGACTCGTCGGAAAACATGGCGGCCAGCTCCCCCAGGATCTGCAAGTGGACTTCCGTGGCCGCCGCCGGCGCCAGCAGCACGAACACCAGATCCAC
>CAZVNY010000148.1:0-4610 GCA_964628785.1 uncultured Thiobacillus sp. | reverse complement strand
ATAGCGGTAGCTGTCCGCATCCTGGGCCACTACCTCGCCCATGCGCGGCAGGAGCTGGAAGGAGTACAGGTCATATAGGGGGGCCAGGGGTTTCCACACCTTGGAGAATTCCAGCACCATGAGCTTGCCGCCGGGCTTGAGCACCCGCAGCATCTCCTCCAGGGCCGTGTCCTTGTGGGTCATGTTGCGCAGGCCGAAAGCCACGGTGACCAAGTCGAAGTAATCCGCGGGGAAGGGCAGTTTTTCCGCGTCGCATTGGGCCACGGGCAGCATGAGGCCTTTGTTCAGCAAACGATCCCGCCCCACCCCCAGCATGGAGCCGTTGATGTCCGTGAGCCAGACCTCGCCGCTGGGCCCGGCCTCCCTAGCCAACAGGCGGGAGATGTCACCGGTGCCGCCGGCGATGTCCAGCACCCGGGCCCCGGGCTTGATGCGGGCCTGCTGGGTCAGGAACCACTTCCAGCCCCGGTGCATGCCAGCGGACATGAGGTCGTTCATCAGGTCGTAACGCCGGGCCACGGAATGGAACACCTCGGCCACCTTGTGGGCCTTTTCACCTTCAGCCACGGTCTGGTAACCGAAGTGGGTCTCTTTGTCGTCGCTCACGCTGTTTCCACAGGCTGATCAATAGGGGGGGCCGCTGGCTCCGTCATCCGCGCATTGGGGCGGACCACCAACCTTGCCGCATGCCGGTCCGGACCAGTATGTCAGGCCCTGCATACCTCAGGGCCGGTCATTCCCGGAAACCGGGCGGCGCGCCCACACCCTCGCCGAAGAAGTATTTTTCTGCCTGTTCCATCAGGTATTTGCGGTGCTGGGGATCCGCCATGTTGAGGCGGTTCTCGTTGATGATCATGGTCTGCAGGCGGATCCAGCCCTGCCAGGCCTCCTTGGAGACGTTCTCGAACACCCGCTTGCCCAGCTCGCCCGGCAGGGGGGGGAAAGCCATACCTTCGGCCTCACGGCCCAGTTTGACGCAGTTGACCATGCGTGCCATGGGAATACTCCTGTTTTTGCTACTGAAAAATCGTTTGGCATGGTAGCCCAAGGGGATTGAGGCGTCATCAGGCGCCGGTATCTCCCTCCCGGGGCGGCAGTTGCTTCTCCAGCCGGCGTGCGAAGACCCGCATCTCCTTCACGGCCTGGATGTCACCCTTGTCTTCCGCTGCCGCCATGCCCTGTGCATAGACCTCCAGGGCCTCCCGGGTCCGGCCGGCCTCGGCCAGGCACTTGCCCAGCTGTTTCCAGGCCGCGGAGTAGCGGGGGTCAAAGGCCAGGGCGGCGCGCAGATGGGTGATGGCCTCCTCCAGACGGCCGGCCTTGTGGTATTCGTTGCCCAGGGAGAGGCGCAACAGGGCGCTGTCCCGGCCCTGGGCCAGCATCTTTGCAAAGTTTTCCAGAGCGCTCATGGGGGTCTCCGGCGGGTGGCAATGGGCTGCATATGGGTACGTCGGCAAGGAAAGCAAGGCGGCCCGGGCACCACGACTCCCTGCTCATGCCTGCTCAGGCGCCGCGAGCGCCCCGACAAAGCCGTTTTGCCGCCAGGCCTCGTACACCGCCACGGCCACCGCATTGGACAGGTTCAGGCTGCGCTGACCCGGGCGCATGGGCAGGCGCAGGCGTTGGCCCGGCGGGACATCCCCCAGTATCTGGGCCGGCAGGCCCCGGGTCTCGGGGCCGAACACCAGCACATCGCCGGGCTGGAAACGCACGGCGTGCAAGGCTGTCCCGGCCTTGCTGCTGAAGGCAAAAAAGCGTCGTCCCGCCAGAGTGGAGCACAAGGAAGGCCAGTCATCATGTACCTGCAGGCTGGCGTATTCGTGATAGTCCAGGCCGGCACGGCGCAACTGCTTGTCTTCCAGGCCAAAGCCCAGGGGACGTACCAGATGCAGCCCACAACCGGTGTTGGCCGCCAGGCGGATGACGTTGCCCGTATTGGGCGGGATCTCGGGCTGGAACAGCACGATCTCGAACAGTGTCGGTGCAGGGGTGGAAGGTCTGGCTTGGGGCATGGGGGCTGGTCGACACCTTGTGTGGGGCCCACCGGGCCTGGACGTGGGAAACTACACTTTCCTGGCAAGATGGTTTTCATCATGCCCGTGCAGGTGGGGACCCATCCAGGGGTGCATCCGGATCTCCGCCTGGACGGGAACGACCAATCGATTTTCCTACACAAACCAGCCTCCTCTCCCAACGACAAGCTCATGCTCCCTCACCTCAGCACCGCCCTCAAGGGTCCCCTCCTGGAACTCGAGCGCCACATCCACGCGGCCCAGCCGGACATCGAACACTGGTTCCGCCTGCAGTGGCAGGAACATACGGCGCCCTTCTACACCTCCGTGGACCTGCGCAATGCCGGCTTCAAGCTGGCCCCCGTGGATGCCAACCTGTTTCCCGGCGGCTTCAACAACCTGAACCCGGATTTCCTGCCCCTGTCCCTGCAGGCGTCCCAGGTGGCGGTGGAGAAGATGTGCGTCTCCGCCAAGCGCTTTCTCATCATCCCGGAGAACCACACGCGCAACACCTTCTATCTGCAGAACGTGGCCGCCCTGGCGGACATCGTGCGCAAGATCGGCCTGTGCGTGCGCATCGGCAGCCTGATCCCGGACCTGCAGGAACCCCTGGTGCTGGACCTGCCCGATGGCGGCAAGCTCACCCTGGAGCCCATCAGCCGGGAGGGTGACCGGCTGCTGCTCAAGGGCCGCCATGGCGAGCCGGACTTCGATCCCTGCGCCATCCTGCTCAACAACGACCTGTCCGCCGGGGTGCCGGAGATCCTCAAGGGCCTCACCCCCGCCCAGGGCATGCTGCCGCCCCTGCACGCAGGCTGGCACAGCCGGCGCAAATCCCAGCACTTTGCCGCCTACGACGAAATGGCCCGGCAATTCGCCGCCCTCATCGACATCGACCCCTGGCTCATCAACCCCTACCACGCCAACTGCGGCGAAGTGGATTTCCACACGCGCAAGGGCGAGGACTGCCTGGCCGGCCACGTGGAAGAGGTGCTGGCCCGGACCCGGCTGAAGTATCGCGAATACGGCATCGCGCGGGAGCCCTTCGCCATCGTCAAGGCGGATGCCGGCACCTATGGCATGGGCATCATGACGGTGAAGTCCTCCGAGGACGTCATGGAGCTGAATCGCCGCAGCCGCAACAAGATGGCTGTGGTGAAAGAAGGCATGGCAGTGCATCACGTGCTGGTGCAGGAGGGTGTGCCCACCTTCGAGACCATCCACGAAGCGGTGGCCGAACCCGTGGTCTACATGATCGATCACTTCGTGGTGGGGGGGTTCTATCGGGTGCACACCGGCCGCGGCCTGGATGAAAACCTGAACGCACCGGGCATGCACTTCGTGCCCCTGGCCTTCGAGGAGACCGGCAGCTTCTGCGATTGCGGCGCCGGCCCGGATGCACCGGTGAACCGCTTCTACACCTATGGCGTCATCGCCCGTCTGGCCGCCCTGGCCGCCAGCCTGGAACTGGAGCGCACGGCACCATGAAATTCCTGTTCATCGCCGATCCCCTGGACGGCTTCAACCTGCACAAGGACAGCACCTACGCCATGATGCGGGAGGCCGCCCACCGGGGCCACCGCCTGTTTGCCATGCAGGCAGAAGACCTTGCCTGGCGCGAGGGCCGGGTATGGGGCCGCTGCTTCCAGGTGGAACTGCTGCCCGAGCCACCCTCCCCCGCAAAAGGGCTGCGCTGGTATGCAGCCGGTGCGCAGCACTGGCAGGATCTGGCGGCGTTCGATGCCGTCCTCATGCGCAAGGACCCACCCTTCGATCAGGGCTATCTCACCGCCACCTGGTTGCTGCAGATGGCCGAAGCCCAGGGGGCCCGGGTGCTGAACCGGCCCCAGGCCCTGCGGGACTGGAACGAAAAGCTGGCCATTACCCGCTTTCCGGAGTTCATCGCACCCACCCTGGTCAGTGCCGACGCCGGCCAGATCCGGGATTTCCTGGCGCAACAACAGGACATCGTGGTGAAGCCCCTGAATGCCATGGGCGGGGCCGGGGTGTTCCGCCTGGGCCCCGCCGATCCCAACCTGGGCAGCATCCTGGAGACCCTTACCCGGCATGGCGCGGAGGCCATCATGGCGCAGCGCTACCTGCCCGCCATCACCCAGGGGGACAAGCGCATCCTGGTCATCGACGGCGAGCCCGTAGCCTATGCCCTGGCCCGCATCCCCGCCCCGGGAGAGACCCGGGGCAACCTGGCGGCAGGGGGCACCGGCGTGGCCCAGCCCCTGGGCGAGAGGGACTGGCTCATCGCCCGCACCCTGGCCCCCAGCCTGAAGGCCGCCGGCATCTTTCTTGCCGGCCTGGATGTCATCGGCGAGCACCTCACCGAGGTGAACGTCACCAGCCCGACCTGCTTCCAGGAGATCAGCCAGCAGACGGGATGCGACGTGGCGGCCCTGTTCATGGACGCGCTGCAGGCCCTGGTCACAAAGCCCGGGGGGGCAGACTGAGGGTGGCAGGCGCCAGGGGTGCGCCCACACCGGCCACGGCCTGGGCGGCCTGGCTGGTCCTGGGGCTGGGCCTGCTCCTGCTGACGGGCTGCGGCCCCCGCATCCACCGGCAACAGGCCTATGTCTTCGGTACCCT
>CAZVNY010000147.1:0-4626 GCA_964628785.1 uncultured Thiobacillus sp. | reverse complement strand
AAGGCGGTGGCGGTGGTCACCGTACCGGGCAAGGGCACCGGAAACATGCGCTTCCAATTGAAGTGACCGGTCGTCGGAACTGGGTAGCGCTCAAGTAAACGAAGGGCCGCCCCGTGTAACTTGCCCCCTGTGGGAGGGGGGGCGTTCACAGGCCGTCGGGTTCCCCGATGGCGCGGTCCAGGTCGAATTCCATCTCCCGCAGCGCCCACCCGGCCTCGGTGTGGGTCGAATCCAGCATCAACGCCCGCTGAAAAGCCACCACGGCGTGCTCCGTCTGTCCCATGCCGCGCTCGGCACGTCCCAATGCCATCCAGGCTTCGGGGTTACTGGGCTCCTGCTTGATCCAATCCTGGCCCAGGCGCCGCAGGGCGAGCCACTTTTCCTGCGCGCCAAGGTCGCAGGCTGCCAGAAAATAGCCGCTCTCTCGACCCGGCTTTTCCCAGAAGGCGGGGGAGTCGGCTGGCTGTACCCCCGGCGTGCCCATGGCCGTATGCCTCAGCCAGCCCACCGGCAGGGCGAAATGGAAGTTGCCGCCCGCCTTGGCCTTGAAGGTCAAGATGCCCACAAGACGGCCTCGTCCGTCGAACAGTCCACCACCGCTGGCGCCCCGGTCGAAGGCCGCCGAGGTCTGGATTACCCTGCCGCCATCGCACTCGCAATGATGCAGTCCGATGATGCGACCACGGCTCACGGCCAATTCGCCTCCCGGCCAGCCCGCTGCGACCACATCCAACCCCACCCGGCTCTCACCCACCTCGATCATCGGCATGGGCGGGGCGGAGAGGCCCGGCAACGTGACCAAACACATATCGCGATAGGCATCGCGCCGACCGATTTCAGCGCGCATGACCGCGCCGTCCACATGCACCTCGATACGCACCGCCTGACGCAGCACATGACAATTCGTGACCAGCCGCTCACCGCCCAAGGGCACCGCCGAACCGAGTTCCGTCGTACCGTCCGCCTGGGTGGCCACCAGCTTGTAGACCCGCGTGTTCCAGTCCGGCGCCTGCGCGAGCGCGGCCAGGGTCCACGACCAAAGGCCAAGCAGCAGCAGTTTGTTCAGGCCGTATGCCATGCGGTAACTCCTACGTCATGCCCAGGGCAGAGGGAGACGCCCCTGAGTAAACCAGTGTAACGCCCTGGAAAACCGCCTGAAAGCCGCCCTCTCAAGTCGTTCGCCAGGCCGTCCCAAGAGCGACTTGGCCCCCACGGTGGGGCGGCCTGATGCTTATTCTGGGGCGGGGGCACAGCTGACCCATGCCCCATCGCCATGCAGCGCCACCGACTCCCCGCATGACGCATTTGTAATCACCGTATCAGCTTCCTGTTGGACTCCTCTGTCCATACTGACTCCAACATCACGAAGCGTGATGTCCTCACCTCAACTTCACAGGAGTCGATCATGAAAGCGTTCATTCCCTTCGCAGTCCTGGCTTTCGCCGCCACTTCCGCCTTCGCCCACGACTGGGACGACAACCCCGATATGCGGCAAAGCATCCTCAACGACCATTCCAGCGGTTTCGTGGGCACCGGCTACTCGCCCGCCCGGCTGGAGCGCGGCACCGGCGACACCTATGGCTGGATCATCCTGGACGTGCAGGCCGGCGAAACCCACGTGCCGCACAAGGGAGGTGACGGCCATGGCCCGGAAAAAGGCTTCGGCGACACCTACGGTTCGGTCCTCAATGACCGGTGAATCGCTTATCCCTGGTGCCCGGCGGGCCGACTCGCCGGGCGGACAACCTGCCTGCATCAACCCGTGAAAAGGAAACCATCATGAAAACTCTCATCGCACTCACCGCCCTCATTCTGTCGACCGCCCCGGCCTTCGCCCACGACATGGACAACAGCCCCGACACGAAACAGAGCGTTTTGAACGTCCACGACAGCCACTTCCCTCACAAACCCGGCGACAGCCACGCGCCGGCCAAGGGGTCGGGCGATGCCTACGGCTCGGTCCTCCAGGACAAGGGAACGCATACCCCGCACACCCAAGGCGACAGCCATGCCCCCGAGAAGGGCCAGGGCGACACGTACGGCTCGGTGCTTCACAACATCAGGAAGTGAAGCGTCTGGCGATCTTCGAGCACAACAGGTCCCGGGAGACAAGCCATGTACGGAATCGATCATATCGGCATGGGAATCGGCGGCTTGGGCATGCTCCTGGTCTGGTTGCTGCCCTTCGTCCTGATCATCCTGGTGCTCCGTCATTTCTTCGAAAACAGGCAGGAGCGTCGAGACAAGAGCGCCCTGGGCATTCTGGAACAACGCTATGCCCAGGGCGAGATTGACCGCGTAACGTATCTGAAGCAGCGCGCCGACCTGGAAGGCCGTGGCCGACCCGCGCAAGGAGGTTGAAATGCTGAACTGGCTGAAACAAATCTGGACAGGCTTCGTCGCCTGGCAACGGGCCAATGCGGAGGCGCATGCGCACACCGGATCCCATGCCTGTTGCTCGTCGCCTCCACCCGGTGCCGGATCACACGGGCGGACACCTCAGCGTTGAGGCCGCGTGGACGGAGATGGCCATGAACGGGCATCGTCACGGCACACCGCCCATGTCGCTGCGGACCAAGCTGGCCTGGTTCGGCTTTGCCGCGGTGGCGGCGTTCTATCTCTGGACCGAGCACCGCGCCCACCTGCTGGGCGCCCTGCCGTTGTTGCTCCTGCTCGCCTGCCCGCTGATGCACCTGTTCGGCCATGGCGGGCACGGCCACGGCGGCAAAGGGGGTGATCAATGAGTGCCTCGCCGGCCTACGGGCTCTGGTACCTGGTGCTGTTCAACTCGGCGGTGTTCATCCTGTTCGCCTTCAGCTTCTACAAGCCGAAGGCCCCCCGCGACTGGCGTGGGCTGGGCATGTACTCGGCCTTCATCGTCGCCCTGTTCACCGAGATGTACGGCTTTCCGCTCACCCTCTACCTGCTGTCCGGCTGGCTGGGGCAGCGCTTCCCCGGCGTCAACTTCCTGGCCCACGACGCCGGTCATCTGCTGGAAGTCATGTTTGGCTGGCGCGCAAATCCGCATTTCGGACCCTTCCATCTGCTCAGTAATATCTTCATCTTCGGCGGTTTCTGGCTGCTCGCCTCGGCCTGGAACGTGCTGTTCCATGCCCAGCGCGAGCACCGCCTGGCCTCAACAGGGCCTTACGCGCGCATCCGGCATCCCCAGTACGCGGCCTTCATCCTCATCATGTTCGGCTTCCTGTTGCAGTGGCCGACCCTGCCGACTGTGGCAATGTTTCCGGTCCTGCTCGCGGTCTATGTGCGCCTCGCCAGGCGGGAGGAACGGGATGCCATGGCCGAATTCGGCGACGCCTACCGCGACTACCAGGCGCGAACGCCGGCCTTCCTGCCGCGTCTACACCTTGTCGACACGGATGCCGGGAGGACGCCATGAACCATGCCGGGCATAGCCATTCCGGGGCCATGGCCGCCGGACAGGATCGGGATCTCGTCTGCGGCATGGCCGTGGCGCCGGACTCGCCGCACCGCGCCGAGCACGCCGGGCAGACCTACCGTTTCTGTAGCGCAAACTGCCTGTCCAAGTTCCTGGCCGAGCCACTGCGCTACCTGACTGTGGCCGAATCCGCACACCCCGAGATCCGCCCGGCGATGGGCGAATACACCTGTCCGATGCACCCGGAGATTCGGCAGGTTGGACCCGGCACCTGCCCGAAATGCGGCATGGCCCTGGAGCCGGTGCAGCCGGGTGCCGAACACGAGGCAAACCCCGAGCTGGCGGACTTCCGCCGCCGCTTCTGGTGGACATTGCCGCTGACGATCATGGTGGCCGCCGTCACCATGACGGGCGACCTGTTCGATCCGCTCCTGGGGACGGCCCGCCCCTGGCTGGAACTGGCCCTAGCCACCCCGGTGGTACTCTGGTCGGGCTGGCCGTTCTTCGTGCGCGGGGCGCAGTCGGTCATCCGCCGGAGCCCCAACATGTGGACGCTGATCGGCCTGGGCACGGCTGCGGCCTATGCCTACAGCGTCGTCGGCACCCTGGCGCCCGGCCTATTTCCGGCCTCGTTCCGGGTCAACGGCCAGGTGCCGGCCTATTTCGAGGCCGCCGCGGTGATCATCTCTCTGACCCTGTTCGGCCAGGTCATGGAACTCAAGGCCAGGTCCGAAACCGGCGCCGCCATCCGCGCCCTGCTGGGCTTGGCGCCCAAGACCGCCCGGCGCCTGAACGAGGACGGCAGCGAGGCGGACATCCCGCTCGCCCAGGTCCATCCCGGCGACCGCCTGCGGGTTCGGCCGGGTGAGAAGGTGCCGGTGGACGGCGCGGTGCTGGAGGGCGAGAGCGCGGTGGATGAATCCATGCTCACCGGCGAGCCCATGCCGGTCGCCAAGGCCCCCGGCGATACCCTGATCGGCGCCACCCTCAACACCAGCGGCGCCCTGGTCATGCGCGCCGACCAGGTGGGCAGCGGCACGGTGCTGGCCCGGATCGTGCAGATGGTGAGCGAGGCCCAGCGTTCCCGTGCCCCCATGCAGCGCCTGGCCGACGTGGTGGCCGGGTATTTCGTGGTCGGCGTAGTCGTGGTGGCGCTCCTCACCTTAATTGCCTGGGGCCTGTTCGGGCCGCAGCCCTCCTGGGCCTACGGCCTCATCAACGCGGTG
>CAZVNY010000146.1:0-4640 GCA_964628785.1 uncultured Thiobacillus sp. | reverse complement strand
GCCGGGATTGCGGAACGCGACGATGCAGGGTTGCCGTGCTGGCGTCGTCGAGCGCGGGGCGACTTCCCAGCCACGAGGGACCGTGGCCCTCCCACCAACGCGTCAGCTCCGCCCGGCAGCCCCAATGAAAAAGCCGGCCCCTTGCGGAGCCGGCTTGCCTAGCGGACCCGGATGCACCGCACCCGGGTTTACGCAGTAGAAACTCAGTAATCCATGCCGCCGCCCGGAGGATGGGCGTGCCCGGCGGGTTCCTTCTTTTCCGGAACGTCGGTGATGATCGCTTCGGTGGTGAGGAGGAGTCCGGCGATGGATGCGGCGTTCTGCAGCGCGGTGCGGGTGACCTTGGTCGGATCGACCACACCGGCCTTCACGAGGTCCTCAAAGGCGCCCGTGGCCACATTGTAGCCCTGGTTGCCCTTGCCCGAGATGACCTGCTGGACGATGACCGCACCTTCGACACCGGCGTTGGAGCACAGCTGCTTGAGGGGCGACTCGATTGCCCGGCGCACGATCTGCGCACCGAGCTTCTCGTCACCTTCAAGGCTGGTGGTAAGCACATCGATCGCCTTGGCCGTACGCAGGAGCGCAACGCCGCCACCGGAAACGATGCCTTCCTCGACTGCCGCCCGCGTGGCATGCAGGGCGTCCTCGACGCGCATCTTCTTTTCCTTCATTTCCGATTCCGTGGCTGCGCCGACATTGATGACGGCGACGCCGCCCGCGAGCTTGGCGAGGCGTTCCTGCAGCTTCTCGCGATCGTAGTCCGACGTGGTCTCGTCGATCTGGCGGCGGATCTGCTTGACGCGACCCTGGATGTCGGAGCCCTTGCCGGCACCTTCCACGATCGTGGTGTTCTCCTTGTCGACCACGATGCGCTTGGCGCGGCCGAGGTCGCTCAACTGGACATTCTCGAGCTTGATGCCGAGGTCTTCGCTGAGGAGGCGTCCGCCGGTGAGGACCGCGATGTCCTCAAGCATGGCCTTGCGGCGGTCGCCGAATCCGGGGGCCTTGACTGCGGCGACGTTCAGGGTGCCGCGAATCTTGTTCACCACGAGGGCGGCGAGCGCCTCGCCTTCGACCTCCTCCGCGATGATGAGGAGGGGCTTGCCCGTCTTCGCCGTCGTCTGGAGGAGCGGGAGGAATTCCTGGAGATTCGAGATCTTCTTCTCGTGGATCAGCACGTAGGCATCCTCGAGGACCGCCTCCTGGCTTTCCATGTTCGTGGCGAAATAGGGCGAGAGGTAGCCCTTGTCGAACTGCATCCCTTCGACGACGTCGAGGGTGGTCTCGATCGACTTGGCTTCCTCAACGGTGATGGTGCCGTCCTTGCCGACCTTGTCCATCGCATCGGCGATGATGTCGCCGATCGTGGTGTCCCAGTTGGCGGAGACGGTGGCGACCTGGCGGATCTCGTCGGTGGCGTTCACCTTCCTGGAAATCCGGGCCAGCTCGGTGACCGCGGCTTCCACGGCCTTGTCGATGCCGCGCTTGAGATAGATCGGGCTCGCACCCGCGGTGACGTGCTTGAGGCCCTCCTTGTAGACCGCCTCGGCCAGCACGGTCGCGGTCGTGGTGCCGTCGCCGGCGGCATCGTTCGTCTTGGAAGCAACCTCCTTGACCAGCTGGGCGCCGATGTTCTCGTACGGATCCGCCAGTTCGATTTCCTTGGCGACCGTGACACCGTCCTTCGTGACGGTGGGAGATCCGAATTTCTTGTCGAGGACGACATTGCGGCCCTTGGGGCCGAGCGTCACCTTGACGGCGCGGGAGAGGAGCTCGACGCCGCGGAGAATTTTCTGGCGCGCGGATTCGTCGAAGATGAGTTGTTTAGCAGCCATGATTTGAAATGTTTATGCTGAGTTGCTGAGTGAGTGTTGCGGGATGTCAGCCGATGACGCCGAGGATGTCGTCTTCGCGAACCAGAGTGAATTTCTCGTTCTCGATCTTCACTTCGGTGCCGCCGTACTTGCTGATGAGGACCTTGTCGCCGACCTTCACCTCGAAGGCGACCACGTTGCCCTTCTCATCCTTCTTGCCGGTGCCGAGTGCAATCACTTCGGCCTCCTGCGGCTTTTCCTTGGCAGAGTCGGGGATGATGATTCCGCCGCGGATCTGCTCCTTTTCCTCGATGTGCTTCACGAGCACGCGATCGCCGATGGGCTTGATTTTGACTTTAGCCATATGGATTTTGTTGGGATTGATTGTGTGTGTATTCTTGGAGCGGGCCGCGCCGGCCGCCGCGTAGACCGCGGCGATCCCGTCACTTCCGCATCAGAAAGTTCGCGGGATTATTTCTTGTCCTCGTCGACGACCTCGAAGTCGGCATCGACGACGTTGGCCTTCTTCTCCGCCTTCTTGTCCTCGCCGGCGGCGGCGCCGGCGGCCGCCGCGTCGGCGGCAGCCTTGGCGGCATCGGCACCGGGAGCGGCGCCCGCGGCGTTCGCCGCCGCATAGAGATCGGCTCCCACCTTGGAAAGGGCCTCCATGGCTGCCTTCATCCGCTCCGGGTCATCGGATTCGAGCGCCTTCTTCGCTTCGGCCAGTGCCGCCTCGATGGGCGCCTTCTTGTCGGCCGGGACCTTGTCACCCGCTTCCTTGAGGGTCTTTTCAAGCTGGTAGGTGGTGCTGTCGAGCTGGTTCTTGACTTCGACCGCCTCCTTGCGCTTGCGATCAGACTCGGCGTTGAGCTCGGCCTCCTTGGTCATCTTCTCCACCTCTTCCTTGGAGAGGCCGGAGGAGCCCTGGATGGTTATCTTCTGATCCTTGCCCGTGCCAAGATCCTTGGCGGAGACATGCAGGATCCCGTTGGCGTCGATGTCGAATGTCACCTCGACCTGCGGCACGCCACGCGGAGCGGGCGGAATGCCGTCGAGGCGGAAGGTGCCGAGCGTCTTGTTGTCGCGCGACATCGGGCGCTCGCCCTGCAGCACCACGATCTCAACTGAGGGCTGGTTGTCCGAGTACGTCGAAAACACCTGGGTCTTCTTGGAAGGGATCGTCGTATTCCGTGAAATCATCGCGGTCGAAACACCGCCGGCGGTCTCAATGCCCAGCGTCAGCGGAGTGACGTCGAGCAGGAGGACGTCGCGGACGTCACCCTTGAGCACGCCGCCCTGAATGGCGGCGCCCACGGCGACCACCTCGTCGGGATTGACACCCTGATGCGGGGGCTTGCCGCCGAGCTGGCGGGCAACCTCCACAACTTTCGGCATGCGGGTCATGCCACCGACCAGAACGAGTTCGTCGATCTTGTCGGACGCGAGTTCCGCATCCTTGAGGCAGTTCTTGAAGGGAGGAATGCAGCGCTGGAAGAGCTGATCGCAGATCTGCTCCATCTTCGCACGGCTGAGGGAGACGGTAAGATGCTTCGGGCCGGTGGCATCCGCCGTGATGAACGGCAGATTGATGTCATAGCTCTGGGTGGCAGACAGCGCGATCTTCGCCTTTTCCGCCTCCTCCTTCAGACGCTGCAGCGCCATCGGATCCTTGCGCAGGTCAATGCCGTTCTCCTTCTGGAAAGTGTCGACCAGCCAGGTGATCAGGGCTTCGTCCCAATTGTCACCGCCGAGGTGGGTGTCGCCATTGGTCGCCTTGACCTCGAATACGCCATCCCCGATTTCAAGGATGGAGACGTCAAACGTGCCGCCGCCCAGGTCGAAGACGGCGATCTTCTCGTCCTTCTTCTTGTCGAGACCGTAGGCCAGCGATGCCGCGGTCGGTTCGTTGATGATGCGCAGCACATCCAGCCCGGCGATCTTGCCGGCATCCTTGGTGGCCTGCCGCTGGGAGTCGTTGAAATAGGCAGGGACGGTGATGACGGCCTGCGTGATCTTCTCACCGAGGTAGGCCTCCGCATCGACCTTCAGCTTGCCCAGGACGAAGGCCGAAATCTGCTGGGGGGCAAACTGCTCGGTCTTGTCGCCAACCTGCACTTCAATGTAGGCGTCGCTGTTCTTGCCTTCGACGACCTTGAAGGGAAAATTCTTCGCTTCTTCGCGGGTCTCCGAAAATTTTCGCCCAATCAGGCGCTTGGAGGAAAATATGGTGTTCTTGGGATTCGTCACGGCCTGGCGTTTCGCCGCCTGACCAACCAGACGCTCACCCGACTTGGTGAACGCCACCACGGACGGAGTCGTGCGTGCACCCTCGGCGTTTGGAATCACCACCGGTTCCCCACCCTCCATGACTGCCATGCAAGAGTTGGTGGTTCCTAAATCGATACCTAAAATTCGGCTCATGGCCTTCTCTTAGCAGCCCACGTTCCCCTCAACCGAAAAGACTACTTAACAACCTCCAAACAAATTACTTAAAAAATTAATATGCCAAATTCGCATAAATCGTCGCCCCCTCCAATGCGCCACAACGGCGCATCTTGTCGCAAACGCAGGTTCGCCCCCCATCCCTGCGACACAGAGCTGTCACACCTTGCGCCCCGTGCCGAAGCGAATACATACGGATCATACCAATTCCCGAACATGGAGGCTGAAATCGTAGTTCCTGATGAAATCGCCGTGATGGCGCTTCGCGACGTGGCATTTTTTCCGCAAGCCCTTCTCCCCCTCCACATTTTTGAGGACCGCTATCGGCTGATGCTGAAGAATGTCCTGGCGACCCACCGTCTCTTGGCGGTCGCGGGCATC
>CAZVNY010000145.1:0-4750 GCA_964628785.1 uncultured Thiobacillus sp. | reverse complement strand
TGGTGGGCGGCATCGGCGACGGTCAGGCGGAGGCGCTCGCCGACCTCGCCGACGCGCACGGCGTGCCGTTCGTCAACATCGGCTCGCCGAGCCTCCTGCTGCGCGAGCAGTGCAGGCCGTCGACCTTCCACGTGCAGCCGTCGGCCGGCGCCTACCTCGACGCCATGGTGCGGCTCTACCGAGACGGACCCGCGCCGCAGCGGTGGTACGTCGTCTATGAGGAAGGTCAGGAAGGCGAGGCGCTCATCGCTCGCGCCGAGGCGGCGGCGCAGGCCGTCGGCGACGCGGTCGTCGGCAGCAGGGCCATCACCAAGGCCCGCCCCGTCTACTTCGACCTGTTGGACGAAGCCAAGAGCCTGGGCGCCGACGTGGTCGCGGTGCTGCTCGACGCCGCCGACCAGGTGGCGCTGATCGGCCAGGCGGAGGACGGTGGCTACAGCCTGCGCATGGCCCCCTTCCCGGACCCGCTCACCCAGACCCGCGAGTTCCTCGCGGCCACGAACCGCTACGGCGCTGGCCGAGACGTGCAGCGCATCCAACTCTGGGAACCGACGCTCGGCGCGCCAGCCGCCGCCGCGATGAACGAACGGTTCGCATCGCGTTGGGGCCAGCCCTTCGACGCCCCGGCGTGGGCGGCCTACGAGGCGGTGGCGGTGCTGACCGACGCGGCACGCCGCGCCGACAGTTCGGACGGCGCCGCCCTCGCCGCGGCCCTGCTCGAAGTCGACGCGGGGGACCTGGGGGGCAAGACGGGCGACGTGGCTTTCCGCCAAGCGGACCACGAGCTGCGCCAGCCCATGTACGTCGTGTCGATCAACGCGAACGCCCAGTGGGGCACTACGCTCACGCAGCGTCTTGCCGCCGGGCGCCTGGCAGGAACGTTGCCGGACGGCGCCTTGGGCGCGGCGGAGCTCGACCAGTTGGGGGGCACGTTGGGCGGGGCGGCCTGCGGGTTCTGAGAGCCGCTCCCAGTCAGGGCGAGCGACCGGCGCTCACTTCCAGATGACGAGCTCGTCGAACGCGGTCTGCGGCTCGTTGCCAAGCGTGCCCGTCCGTGACGCCGCGCCTTGGCCCGAGGCCGGCTCTCGTCCGAGCGGCCCTGGTTCGATCCAGGTCCACTCGCTGCCCTGGCCCGTGCCCTGATCCTCGTCCGCGGACACCGGCACGTCGTCGATGACCGACATGGGCATCCACGGCTCCCTGACGGCCGACGACCGCAACTCCTTCACGGCCGAGGCGCGTGCCTCGGCGGCCGTTTGGGCCATGGCGGCCTCTACGGTGACGCGCTTCAGGAGTTCCTCCGCCTGCGAGGGGAGCATGGGCTTGGCGAAGTAGTAGCCCTGCGCGTTGTCCGCGCCAAGGCTGCGCAGGAAGTCGCGCTGGTAGGCCGTCTCAACGCCCTCGGCCACTACCTCCTTGTTCAACTTGTGTGCCATGGCGCAGATCGCCTCGATGATGGCCGCGTTGTCGACGGAGCCGCCCGAAGTGCGCAAGTGGTTGCGCTGCAGCGTGCTACGCACCGCCGGGTCCGGTTCCTTAGCCGTCTGCGTGCCGCGCAGCGGCCCTTGTGCGAGCGCCTGCACGAACGACCTGTCGATCTTCAGCGTGCCGATCGGGAGGCGCTGCAAGTAGGCGAGCGACGAGTAGCCCGTGCCGAAGTCGTCCAGCGCTATGCGCACGCCCAGCCGTTGGAGCTGCTTGAGGATCCGCACGGCCAGGTCGTTGTCCTGCTCGAGGACGCTCTCGGTGACTTCCAGCTCGAACAGGTGCGGCTGGATCCCGGAGTCGTCGAGGGCGCCCTTGACGGTATCCACGAAGTTCGACTGATGGAACTGGAGGGTCGACACGTTGACGGCGACGCGCACGGGCATCAGGCCCTGGCGCAGCCATGTGCGCAGTTGCATGGCGGTCTCGCGCAACATCCAGTGGCCGATGGGCGCGATCATGCCGGCCTCCTCGGCCACCGGGATGAACTCGGCCGGCGGCACCAAGCCTAGGTCCGGGGAGTGCCAGCGCAAGAGCGCCTCGAAGCCGACGAGGGTGCCGTCGGCGATGCGAACCTGCGGCTGGTACATGACCTTGAACTCGTTCTCCGTCAGGGCGCGCCTGAGCACGCGCTCGAGTTCGAGCCGCCTCGTCAGGCGCGTCCGGACTTCCACCGTGCTGAAGTTGAACGAGTTCTTGCCGGCGACCTTCACCTGGTACATGGCGGCGTCAGCGGACTGCAGGAGCGCCTCCACGACGTTACCGTCGCGCGGATAGAGGGCCACGCCGATGGACGCCGACACCTGGAGCTCGCGACCCTCGACCGTGAACGGGGTACTCAGCTCCCTGACCAGGCTGCGCGCGATCTGGCCGGCCGCCTGCTCATCACGCACGCCGACGAGAGCGACCATGAACTCGTCGCCTCCCACCCTGCCGACGAGGTCCTCCTCGCGCACGTTGGCGAGCAGGACCTGGCCGACCTCGCCGAGAAGCTTGTCGCCGAAGTCGTGGCCGTACGTGTCGTTGACGAACTTGAAGCGGTCGAGATCGACGAAGAGGAGGGCGAGTCCGCCGCCGGCAGCGGCCGCGGCATCGAGCTCGGCCCGCAAGCGCTCCTCGAAAGCCTGACGCACCAGCGTGCCCGTAAGGGGGTCGACGAGCGCCTTGCGGCGCGCCGCCCGCTCGTGGTGCAGGTTGTGCTCCAGCCGCCGCATCCAACCGACCACGAGGCCAGCGCCGGAGCAGGCGAGGAAAGCGAACATCTGGTCGGCCTGCAGGAGGCTCAAGGGGTTCCAGGTCGCGACGCCGAGGGCGTCCATGCGGAGCTGCACCGCCAGGTAGCCGATCACGCCGCTGGCCAGCCCGCCGACGGGCCCCCAACACCAGCCGCTGACCGCCACGGGGAGCAGCGCCGCGAGTGGCGCGTACGAGCCGGCGAACCCCACGACCTCGCCGTACCCGACCAGGTAGGCGGCCCACAGGAGCAACGGGGATAATCTGCTTAGCCAACTCGGCATCTTGGAAGTAGGTTAGCGGCAGCTAGTGACGGGCTTCTTACGTACCGCGTGAGATGTCTCACGCCGCCGTCGCGCCGGGCCATCACGAAGCGCTGACAGTCGCCGGATACAACTGCGGCGTCGCCTCGGAGCGGTAGGTCCCGCGGGGACCCGCCCCGAAGGACGCGCCGGCGGCACGCGTCTCCCACGACAAGGTAGTGACTCCGGGGCGGCAAAGCAGGTAGCATTGCGTCAATCTCCAGCGAGGTGCGAGGCAGCTGAAGTTACATCCGGCCGGGGGGACCTGTCGGACACGCACTGGCGCCAAGCAGACCTACCGCGGGTCTGGAGACCAAGGAGGAAGTGGATGAAGATCAGCCTCAAACCACGCTTGCTGGTGCTGCTCACCGCCATCGCGGTCGGTAGCCTGGCGTCGGCGCAGACGCTCACCATCGCGATGAGCGCCCAACCGGACACCTTGGACCCGCAGGTCACCGCCGCCACGGCGGCCTTCCAGGTGAGCAAGTCCATCTACGACGGGCTCGTCGAGGTCGACCAGGCCGGCAACATCGTGCCGGCGCTCGCCAAGTCCTATAGCGTCAGCAACGACGGTCTGAGCTACACCTTCGTGCTGAACGACGCCACCTTCCACGACGGCACCGCCCTCGATGCCCAGGACGTCGTGGCCACGCTCGTGCAGTGCCGCGACGAGGCCAGCGGCTCCTCCAAGCGGAGAGAGTTCGCCAGCATCACCAGCGTGACGGCGGTCGACGACCACACCGTCACCATCGCGCTCTCGCAGACGAGCCCCGCGCTCCTCGCCTCGCTCGCCTCCGGCTGGGGTGCGATCCTCCCGAGCGAGAAGCTGGCCGAGGGTCACGACTTCGGCAACCAACCCATCGGCACGGGCCCCTTCAAGCTCGTCTCCTGGGTGCGCGACAACGCCATCACGCTGGAACGCAACGACAGCTACTACCAAGGCGCCCCCGCCCTCCAGCAGGTCGTCATCCGCTTCGTGACCGACAACGCCGTGCAGTACCAGGGCCTCGCCACCGGCGAGTTCGACATCATCGACAACGTGCCCCAGGCGCAGCAGGCGACCGTCGAGGCCGACCCGGCCCTCACCCTCGTGCGCGAGCCGTCTGGCACGGTCCTCGTAGCCGCCCTCAACGCCCGCAACCCGTACCTGAACGACGCGCGCGTGCGCCGCGCCATCAACATGGCCGTCGACACCGAGATCGTCATGGAAGTCGCCTACGGCGGCGGCCCGCAGGTCGGCACGTTCATGGAGGCCGGCAGCCCCTGGTACCCGGAGTCTGTGCAGCCGTTCCCCTACGATCCCGAGAAGGCCAAGGCGCTCCTCAAGGACGCCGGCGTTCCCGCCGACTGGACGATCAGGCTCGTCCTCCCGCAGCCGTACCCTCAGCACATCCAGGCCGGGCAGATCGTGCAGGACTTCCTCAGCCAGATCGGCGTCAAGGCCGAGATCTCCATCGTCGAGTGGGGTGTCTGGCTCTCCGACGTCTACGGCGGCGCGCACGAATTCGACATCACCGTGGTGGGCCATACGGGCAAACTCGACCCGTCCGGCCGCCTCACCGGCCTCGGCACCGACCGTAACTACAGCGGCGTCATCGACGACGACGTCGCCAACTGGATCGCCCAGGCCAACTCCAACCCCGATCCGGCCATGCGCAAGTCCTTGTACTCGCAGGCCCTCATCCGCCTGCACGACGACGCGCCGTTCATCTACTTCGGCACGGCCGAGC
>CAZVNY010000144.1:0-4774 GCA_964628785.1 uncultured Thiobacillus sp. | reverse complement strand
AGCGGTTGTCCAGGGACCAGCGGATGAGGCGGCGGATCATGGTGCCGTCCCTCCGGGATGGATGGCCACCACCACATAGCCTTCCCCCTGCCTGGCCAGGTCGAATTCCACCTCCTGTCCTGCCTGCAGGCCCTGGAGCAGGCCCGGGTCGGCCACCTCGAAGGGCATGGTCATGGCCGGCCAGTCGATGGCGGGGATGGCCTCATGGGCCATCTCCAGCAGACCTTGCGCAGCATTCACGGCGGTGATGCGCCCCCTGCCCCGCCAGGTCTGACCGGGCCCTTCCAGGCGCGCCAGCAGGCCTTTCAGATTGGCCTCGGACTCGATGAGGAACTGGCCGGACACCACCACCTGGGCACCCGGGTGCAGGCCCGCCAGGATCTGGACGCGCCCATCGCTCTCCATGCCGGTCTGCACCACCACGGGCCGGAAGCGCCCCTCCCCTTCCGCCACCAGGACGATGCTGCGCCTGCCGGTGGCAATGACCGCCTCCCTGGGCACCAGCACCCCGGCGGGGCTGGCACCGCCGTAGAGGGTGACCTGGGCATACATGCCCGGTTTCAGTGCCTGCCCCGGGTTGGCCAGGCCGATGCGCACCTGCAGGGTACGGGCGCTGCGGTTGAACTCGGGATAGATGTAGTCCACCCGGCCGTCGATGCTCTCGCCGGGGCGGGAAGCCAGGCTGACCTCCACATCCTTGCCCGCGATGATCCAATCCGCCTGATCTTCCGGTACCTGGGCCAGGACCCAGACCCGGGAGAGATCCGTGAGGGTCATGAGGGGTGTGCCGTCGGAGACGCTGGCCCCCTCCCGGGCGGTCAGCTCGCTCACCACCCCGCTCACCGGGGCGTAATAGGGCACCCGCCGCTGGGCAGGCCCGCCCGCGGCGATGCGCTCCACCTGGGCCTGGGCCAGACCCAGAAACAGCAGTTTCTGCCGCGCCGCAGCGATGAGCGCGGCATCGTCCTGGTGTTGCAGGGCCAGGCGATACTCCTCCTGGGCGGCGTACAGGCTCGGGCTGTAGACCTCTGCCAGCAGCTGGCCACGTTGCACCGGCGTATTCAGGGCACGCACATGCAGACGCTCGATGTAGCCACTGACCCGGGCCTGCACCACCTGCACCCGGTTCTCGTCCACCTGCACCGTGCCCACGGTGTCGACGCGGCGCCAGAGCCGGCCTTCCTCCGTCACGGCGGTACGCACCCCCAGGTTCTGCAGGGTGCGGGGGTCGATGCTCACCGTGCCGGCGGGGCCCGCCTCGTCGGCATACTTGGGTACCAGATCCATGTCCATGAAGGGGGACTTGCCGGGCTTGTCGAAGTGCTGGTCCGGCACCATGGGGTCGTACCAGTACAGCACCTGGCGCTCCGTCGTGGGGGCGGCAGGTTCGTGTGCGGCCCTGTCGGCCTGGGCCGGCGCATGCAGGGCCAGCCAGACAGCACCCGCACCCAGACCCAGGCCCAGGAGCAGGGCGCTGATGACCTTCACGTTGCTGTTCATGGCGTGCTCCCAGGTTCTGCAGCAAAGGTCGTGTCCAAGTAATAGTGCAGGTCCACCGCCGCCCGGGCCTGGGCCACCTGCTGGGCCAGGAGCTGCAAGTGCGCCTCCAGTTCGGCACGACGGGCCTCCAGCACACTGGAATAAGGGACTTTGCCGCTGCGATAGCCCACCAGGCTGCTCTCCACCCGGCGCTGGGCCAGGGGCAGGATCTGGGTCTGGAAATGGTTGATGCGCTGGTCCGCTGCCTGCCACTCGGCCCGGGTAGCGGCCAGCTCGGCAGCCAGTTCACGACGGCGGTCCTCCAGGCCATGTCCGGCGCTGTCCACGGCGGCCAGACGGGCGGCCAGGCGCCGATCCTGGCGCTGTTTCGGGAACAGGGGCAGGTCCACGCCCACCTGTACCGAGAGCATGTCGGTGCGCCCCCCGCCGCGCAGGCCATAGGCCACTTCCACCTCCCAGTCGGACTTGTAGGCCTCCCGGGCCAGATCCACCTCGCTGCGGGCCAGATCCATGTCCTGCTGGAAAATGGCCAATTCGGGGTGGGCATCCAGGATCGTTGCGCCCAGACCGGGACCCGGGGCCTGGGGCAGCTCACCCTGTACCTGCAGGTCCTCGGCCGGGACAGCGGTCCAGCGCTGCAGGGCCACCCGGGCCCGGGTCGCTGCACGTTGCAGGTCCGCCGTCTGATCCTGCACATAGGCACGCTGCATGCGCAGGGCCAGGACATCCGCCTGGCTCAGGCCATCCGTGGCCAGGGACACCCCAGCCCAGTCCAGTTCCCGTTCGTATTCCCGGGCAATGCGGGCCAGCAAGACCAGGGCCTGTTGCGGGTGATACAGGTCCAGCCAGGCCTGGACCGTATCCCGGGCGATACGCTGACGGGTCGCGGCCAGTTCGGCCTGGCTGCGGGCCGCCTCGATCCCCATGCGCCGGGCCGCCAGCTGGCGCTTGCGCCCGCCCGGGATGGTCTGGCTAATGCCCACCACCGCCTGGGTCATCTCGTCCCGGGTGAAGGAGAGGCTGTCCAGGGGCAGGCTGGACAGCCCCAGGCTCAGACGGGGATCCGGCAGCTGGGCCTCGGCAGTGGCACCGGCCCGGGCCTCATGGATACGGCTGCTGATGCGCTCCAGCCGGGGCTGCCTGTCCAGGGCCAGGGCAACCGCCTGATCCACACTGAGAGAGGCAGGCTGCGCCACCTGACTGCCGGCAAGCAGACACCACAAACCGATACGTCTGGTCCGGGACAGCAAGCCCCGGTCCACGGAAAAGATGTTCATGCAAGACTCCACACGCTATGGCCGCCAAGCGGCCGTTCGAGAACCCTAGCCGCAGGGTCAGGCGCGTGGCGGGGGGGTGTCCGGCAGGAAAATGCCGCCCAGGATAAGGTGATGGACGGTGAGCGGATGATCCGCAACGGGGTCGGGTCTCTGGGTGGGCATCCCGGCCGTGGGCAGGGCGATGCTCATGGCGCAATGACAATGGGCGGCGGTCTGGATCTTGCCGTCCTGCGACGGCTGGTCCGTCGCCGGGGCATGACAGGGTGGCGGTGTTTCCCGGGCCGGGGACATGGCCGCCATCTCCAGGGCATTGGCCACGGGCGTGAACCCAAGCGCCAAGACCAGGGCACAGCGCAGGAGCATGGCCAGAAAACCGGGCATGGCGATCCGCCTAGAAACGCTTGCTCTTCTTCAGGTGCTGCAGCACAAGGGTGGCCACCTGCACACGGTTGTGGAAATTTAGCTTCTGCATGATGTTGGCCAGATGGTTGCGCACGGTATTGTCCGAGAGGTTGAGCTTGGCGCCGATCACCTTGTTGCTATAGCCCTGGGCCACATATTCCGCAATTTCCATCTCCCGGCTGGAGAGCTTGGACAGGGGGTCGGCACCGGCGCTGCGGGTGAGTTTTTGCACCACCTGGGGGGGGAAGGCACCCGCGTCCTGGAGCACTATGCCGATAGCATGCAGGATCTGTTCGGTATCGGAGGATTTGAGCAGATAGCCATCCACACCGGCGTCGATGGCGGCGCGAATCTCCTCGTCGTCGTCCTCCACGGTGAGCACGATGACCTTCATGCCCGCCGCCTTGAGTTCGGGCATGACATCCAGGCCATCCCCATCCGGCAGGCTGCGGTCCAGGATGGCCACGTCAGCCTGGCCGTCTGTAGCCAGCCAGGCCCGGGTGGAGGCCAGATCCTCACACTCACCGGTCACACTGAAGTCTGCTTCACTTTCTATGGACTGGCGCACACCCAGGCGCAGGAGAGGGTGGTCGTCCACCAGCAGCACACGGATCTTGGTCATGGTCAGGCTGTCTCCTTTGGCGTTTTCTGCATCTTACCGGAGGAGAAGACCTGGAGGTCAAGTGAGGTCCAGGTATTGGATATCCACGATTTCCAGTTCCCGGGGCCCACCCGGGGCCTGAAAACGCACCGTATCACCGAGCCGGGCCTTGATCAGGGCCCGGGCCAGAGGCGATATCCAGGAGACACGGCCCTGTCCGGCGTCGGCCTCATCGATGCCGACGATGCTGTATACGGCCTGCTCTCCCGCCTCATCCAGGACGGTGACCGTGGCAGCAAAGAAGACCTGTTCCGTGTTTTCCTGCTGGCGAGGGTCCACCACGACACTGTTTTCCAGACGCTTGCTGAGAAAGCGTATGCGTCTGTCGATCTCCCGCAAGCGTTTCTTACCATAGATATAGTCGCCGTTTTCCGAGCGGTCGCCGTTGCCTGCCGCCCAGGCCACCACATTGACCACCTCGGGGCGCTCCGTCTTTACCAGGTATTGGAGTTCGGCCTGCATGCGGGCATGGCCCCCCGGGGTCATGTAATTCCTGCCGCCCGGGGGAAGAGGTGCGAGATCCGCGCTTTCATCCTCTTCCCGGGAGACGTCCTCCCGGACAAAGGCCTTATTCATCCTCCTCAGGCGGATTCCCGTCATGGACGAGACTCAAGCGCCGCTCCAGATAGATGTCCCGCAGGAACTCGTAGGGATCCAGGGCCGCAGCTTCCAGGATGGAGGAGGCTCCGAGCAGTTCTGCCCGTTGGCTGATGACGCGCGTGCTCAGGACGGGATTGCGGGTGGAGACATCATCATACTGCCAGACCAGGTCGGTATAGGTGGAATCCACCGACCAGCCCACAGCATCCCGGAAGTTACTGGGCCCCAGGAAGGGCAGGACCAGGTAAGGGCCCGTACCTATGCCCCAGAAACCCAGGGTCTGACCGAAGTCCTCTGCATGTTTGCGTAGACCCATTTCGGATGCGATATCCAG
>CAZVNY010000143.1:2192-4805 GCA_964628785.1 uncultured Thiobacillus sp. | reverse complement strand
CTCCGCGGCAAAGCCGTAGAGGGCCCGGCAGAAGGATTCGATCTGGTCATGGCTCACTGCGCCATTGCGATCCGCCAGCTGCAGGCCGATCTCCACCTGGTCGTAGCTCACCCGGGGATGGCTGGTGAGCGGCTCCCAGATCCCGTCCAGGCGCTTGCCAAAGGCCCGTATGGGCTTGCCGATGCGGCGCAGGGTACTGAGCATGGGGCCGAAATTGGCCGCCGAGGGCGTGGCGAAGCGAATGCGGGCCACGAACTCGGTATCGTTGTCCAGGCCGCTGCCGCGAATGCCGGCCTGGGCCTCTTCCTCTTCCTGGGCCGGCGGTACGGCAATGCGGATGGATTCCGGAGTGGGGGCCGGGCTGGGCGCAGGAGGGGTGACCCAGCTCGGGGGCACTCCGGGAGAAGGGGGTGGCGCCGCCTTGCTCAGGGCAGCCGGCGCGGGTGTCGGCTCGGGCTGCGCAGCTGCTTCGGGTTCCGGCCTGGATGCCGGTGCCGGGGCAGATGCGGCAGGCGCCTTCATCTCCGGGCTTGCGCCGGCCGGGCCGGCCGCCGGCACGTCGACCTGTGCTTCCGCCTGTGTTTTCGCCTCTGCCTCCGCCCACACCTCCTCCGCTGCACTTTCCGGCTCGATTGCGGGCTCGACTTCCGGCGTTATCTGCACCGTCCTTTCTGCCTCGATCTCTTCGACGGATGCCTGCACCTCCACGGACCAGGTGGGTGCCGCCGGGGCCTCGGCGGGTATTGCCTCCACCTCTGCCGCGGGGGAAGGCCCGCGTAAGCGGGCCTCGTCAAGTATGTCGGCCATCAGACTGCGGGCCGGGGTGTAGGGGGCGTAGGTGGCTTCCGCCTCTTCCACCGCCCGGGAGACCTCCGGACGCGCGGGGGCGTCCTCGCCCAGGGAGATGCGGGAGCGGCTGTCATCCTCTGCCATGTCCGGGTGCACCGCCTCCCCCAGCATGATGTCTTCCCGGCGGTGGGAGAACATGCGTTCCGCCTCCCGCCGGAAACGGCGTTCCTGCACCAGGTTGTAGATCACGATGGCGCCGATCAACACGACACCGACGATGGCCAGAACGATTTGCAGCGTGGTCATCATGGGCGTTTCACCTCTGCCCGGGGACTGGTGCCCGGTTCCATGACATGGAAAAAGACCTCGTTGGCGCGCACCATGCCCAATTCATAGCGGGCGCGTTCCTCCAAGGCATCGTAACCTGAATGCAGGTCCTGGGCCTCTGCCGCCAGCTGGTTGTTGCGCATCTCCAGGGCCTGGTTGGCGGTCTGCTGGGCCGCCACCTCCCGCTCCAGCTCCCACACGCGCAGCCAGCTGCCCTTGCCCAGCCACAGGGAATATTGCAGCGCGACGATGAGCAAGGCGATCACCCAGGCCAGAGCCTTCATTGCACCCTATGTCAGCGCAGCTGGTAGAAGGCGGCCCGACCGGGATAGCGGGCCAGCTCGCCCAGCTCTTCCTCGATGCGCAGGAGCTGGTTGTACTTGGCGATGCGGTCGGAGCGGGACAGGGAGCCGGTCTTGATCTGCAGGGCATTGCTGCCTACCGCCAGATCGGCGATGAAGGCGTCCTCGGTCTCCCCGGAGCGGTGGGAGATGACGCAGGTCCAGCCGGCCCGCTTGGCGGTCTCGATGGCGTCGAAGGTCTCCGACAGGGTGCCGATCTGGTTCACCTTGATGAGGATGGCGTTGGCCGCCTTCCTGGCGATGCCCTCGCGCAGGATGCGGGCGTTGGTGACGAAGAGGTCGTCCCCCACCAGCTGCACCTGCCTGCCCAGGCGGGTGTTCTGCAGGACCCAGCCCTCCCAGTCGTTTTCGGCGCAGCCGTCCTCGATGCTGATGATGGGGTACTTGTCCACCCAGGCCGCCAGGTAGTCGACGAATTCGGCGGAGCTCAGCTCCAGGCCTTCGGAGGCCAGCACGTAGCGGCCGTCCTTGTAGAACTCGGAAGAGGCGCAGTCCAGGCCGATGAGGACGTCCGCGCCCGGGGTGTAGCCGGCGGCGTCGATGGCATCGACGATGAACTTCAGGGCCTCCTCGTTGGATTTGAAGTTGGGCGCAAAGCCGCCTTCATCCCCCACGGTGGTGGGGTGACCGGCCTTGTCCAGGAGCTTCTTCAGGCCGTGGAACACCTCCGCTCCCATGCGCAGGGCCTCCCGGAAGGAGGTCGCCCCGGCGGGGATGATCATGAATTCCTGCATGTCCACGCTGTTGTTGGCGTGGGCGCCGCCGTTGACGATGTTCATCATGGGCACGGGCAGGTGCATGGGGCCGGCACCGCCCAGGTAGCGGTACAGGGGCAGGTGGGCATTCTCGGCGGCAGCCCGGGCACAGGCCAGGGAGACGGCCAGCAGGGCATTGGCCCCCAGGCGGGATTTGTTCTCCGTGCCGTCCAGATCGATCATGGTGGCGTCGATGAGGTGCTGTTCCTCCACATCCAGCCCCAGGATGGCCTCGGCAAGCTCGGTGTTCACGTGCTCCACGGCCTGGAGCACCCCTTTGCCCAGGTAACGGCCCTTGTCGCCGTCCCGCAGCTCGATGGCCTCACGGCTGCCGGTGGAGGCCCCGGACGGCACGGCGGCACGGCCCAGGACGCCGGACT
>CAZVNY010000143.1:0-2182 GCA_964628785.1 uncultured Thiobacillus sp. | reverse complement strand
CGTCGGCTTCCACCGTGGGATTGCCGCGGGAATCCAGGATCTCCCGGGCGATGACATCAACGATCGCAGTCAATTTCTTCCTCTTTCTCTTTTCGTTGCAGGCGGTTTTGCCGCCCTTACCGCTTTGCATCGCGCCACCCCGGGCAGGACCCGGTCCCCACAAGGCTTGACCCGGGGGGATGGTCCGGGCCGGGGCACGACAACCTCAGACACGGGCTTCGATAAAGCCCTTTTGCTTCACCAGGGCATCGATATCCCTGAGGGTGAAGAGCAATTCCTTCATCAGATGCAGGGGCCAGGCATTGGGCCCATCGGACAGGGCCTTGTCCGGGTCCGGATGGGTCTCGGCAAACAGGCCGGCAATGCCGCTGGCCACGGCGGCCCGGGCCAGCACCGGCACGAACTCGCGCTGGCCGCCGGAACGGTCGCCCTGCCCCCCGGGCTGCTGCACGGAATGGGTGGCATCGAACACCACGGGACAGCCCGTCTCCCGCATGATGGCCAGGCCGCGCATGTCGGAGACCAGGGTGTTGTAGCCGAAGGACACACCCCGCTCGCAGACCATGATGGTATCGGCGCCGCCGTTGGCCATCTTGGCCTTGGCCACCACGTTCTTCATGTCCCCCGGGGCCAGGAATTGGCCTTTCTTGATGTTCACCGGCTTGCCCGTGGCGGCACAGGCCTGGATGAAATCCGTCTGCCGGCAGAGAAAGGCGGGGGTCTGCAGTACGTCCACCACGGCGACCACGGCGGCGATCTCCGCCTCCGTGTGCACGTCGGTGATCACCGGCAGGGAGAGCTGTTTCTTCACCTCGGCCAGGATGCGCAGGCCCTCGTCCATGCCCAGCCCCCGGAAGGAGGCGCCGGAGGAACGGTTGGCCTTGTCGTAGGAGGACTTGTAGATGAGGGGGATGCCGGCTTCCGCGCAGATCTCCTTGAGGGCACCCGCCGTATCCAGGGCCATCTGTTCCGACTCCACCACGCAGGGGCCGGCGATGAGGAACAGGGGCTGATCCAGCCCCACTTCGAAACCGCAGAGTTTCATGTCAATGCCTCCTTGCGTTTGCGCAGGGCCAGGGCCGCTTCCACGAAGGCGCGGAACAAGGGATGACCCTCCCGGGGATTGGAGGTGAATTCCGGATGGAACTGGCAACCAATGAACCAGGGATGCCCCTCCCGGGGCAGCTCCACCATCTCGCACAGATCCGTACCCGGCGCCCGGCCGGACACCACCAGGCCTTTGCCCTCCAGCTCCGAGAGCAGCCGGTTGTTCACCTCATAACGATGCCGGTGGCGCTCGATGACCTCGGCCTGGCCGTACACCTCCCGCGCCAGACTGCCCTCCTTCAGCCGACAGAGCTGGCCACCCAGGCGCATGCTGCCCCCCAGGTTGGATTGCTCGTCACGTTTTTCCACGCGCCCGTCCCGCTCCTGCCACTCGGTGATCAGACCGATGACGGGATGCGGCGTGTCCGGGTCGAATTCAGTGGAATGGGCACCCGGCATGCCGGCCAGGTGCCGGGCGTATTCCACCACGGCCAGCTGCATGCCCAGGCAGATGCCCAGGAAGGGGATGGCGTTTTCCCGCGCGTAGCGGATGGCGCCGATCTTGCCCTCTGTACCCCGCTTGCCAAAGCCGCCGGGCACCAGGATGGCATCCATGTTCGCCAGGCAGTCGTAACCGTCCCGCTCCAGGACCTCGGAATCCAGATAGTGGATGTTCACCTTGCTGCGGGTATGGATGCCCGCATGCACCATGGCCTCGGTGAGGGACTTATAGGATTCGGTCAAATCCACATATTTGCCCACGAAGGCCACGTCCACCTCGCTCTCGGGGTGTTCCAGGGCATCGACGAGGCGCTTCCACACGGACAGGTCCGCCGCCCGGGCCAGGAGCCCCAGCTTGTGACAGACGATCTCGTCCAGCATCTGGTCATGCAGCATGCCGGGAATCTTGTAGATGGAATCCGCGTCCAGCGCCTCGATCACCGCCTCGGGCATGGCGTTGCAGAACAGGGCGATCTTGTGCCGCTCTTCCGCTGGGATGGAGCGGTCCGCCCGGCACAGGAGCACGTCCGGCTGGATGCCGATCTCGCGCAGCTTCTGCACCGAGTGCTGGGTGGGCTTGGTCTTCAGCTCGCCCGCCGACGGAATGAACGGCACCAGCGTGAGGTGCACGAAG
>CAZVNY010000142.1:0-4818 GCA_964628785.1 uncultured Thiobacillus sp. | reverse complement strand
GCCGGTGCCGGCCAGATCCTCCGCCATGATGGCCAGGAGCGATTCCGCGCACGCCTTGCTCGGGCCGTAGGGCACCAGGCCACCGCGCAGCATGGAAGCGAGGCTCGTGGTGACGCCGACGAAGCGGCCATGGTTCATCACGCGCTCTCCTACGGTCCCGAACAGGTCTTCACCTCAATCGGAGCGGAGGATGGCTGGGTGGGTGAATCTCTGAAGAACCCGGCGGCCGGTGGCACGCACGCCGCCGGGGAGAGGGGACCGTGGGCGCTGCGGGTGGGGGACAACCCGCGGGGCCGGCAGTACCGGAGTATTGTTTCCTTTGATACAGCCGGGCTGCCGGCGGTGGGCACGGCCGTGATCCACGCCGCCACGCTCGAACTTGTCCGGGGGGATGTGCTGGGCAACCCCGGTGCGCTGGGCGCGCTGCGGGCCGACCTGGCCACGGGCACTTTTGGGGTTGCGGGGCTTGAGGCCGGTGATTTTCAGGCCGCCGCGACAGTCGCGAATGTCATTCCCCTTTTCCAGATCCCCGCGGCCAACGGGGACGTGGTGATCGGAGTCTTGAGCAGGATCGGTGAGGACGCGATCAACCGCACCGGTCAGACCCAGTTCCGCCTCTCCTTCTCCAATGGGAGCAACAACAACCGCACGGCCGACCTCCTCGGCTGCTTCAGCGGCGACGACCCGATCCCCGCCAACCGCCCCGTCCTCCGCATCCAGTATCGCCAACCCTGATGGATGTATTTCCGGAGGATCCATCCGCATATTTTCTCCCCCGTGCCCATGACCACCCGCCGACAATTTCTCACCCAAAGCGCCGCGGCACTCGCCGGCGTTGGCCTCACGTCTTCGCTGTTGGGCGCGACAGAATCCGCCAGGGCCACCGTGCCTGCCGCAGGTTCGGGCTCGCAGCCCATTCCCACGGCCACGGGCGAAATCATGCCGGAGGAGATGGGCATCACCAGCCTGCACGAGCACATCGCGCTGCGGCGTGGCGGTGAGCATCGCGACGAGAGTTTTGCGTACGCTGTCCGCGAATTGAAGCGGGCGAAGGATCTGGGCCTGCGCACGATCGCCGACGTGGGGCCGCCCGATGATATCGCCGGTATCCGCGAGGTCGCGCAGGCCACGGGGATCAACGTCATCTGCTGCACCGGATTCTACTTGCTGCGGCGCGAACAGCTCGGTCTGAAGGCGGCGGACTTTGAGGCCAAGATGCTCTACGACATCGAACACGGCCTGCAGGGCACCGACGTGCAGCCCGGCGTGATCAAGGCGGCCGCCACGCGGATGCCCATACGTCCTGCGGAAAAAGAACTCTTCATCGCCGCCGCCCGCATCCACCGGAAATACCACCTGCCGATCTGCACCCACGCCGTGAGCGGCTGCGCGGAACAGCAACGCATCCTCGAGGAGGCGGGCGCCGACCTGGGCCGCTGCTATTTTTCCCACATCGAGGCCACTTTCGGCTGGGAAGGTCGCACGGTGGAACAGGAGATCGAGTACCTCGAGGGTGTGGTGGCCAAGGGCAGCACGCTTTGCTTCAACAATTTTGGCAACTGGAACCACACCAAGCCTGAGGATATGGCCCGCATCATCCGTGAGCTGGCAGCACGCGGATACGCCGACCGCATGGTCGCCACCATGGATGTGACCTGGTCGTTCGAACAGGGGAAACTCAAGGTACTCTGGGAGGACACCAATGAGAACGGCCGCGATCGCACGTACTCCTATTTGCTGAGCACCGCAGTGCCCTGGATGCAGGCGAACGGAATCGGCCGGGACGTCACCGACCGCATGATCATCGATACCCCCCGGCGGATCTTCACCACACCACGCGCATGACCAAGCCTTCCGTTCTCCTGATTCTGGCTGCGGCCATCGCCCGATTGCCACTGTCCGCCGCCGAGCCGGTGCGTCTCTACATCGCGAACGACGACCACACCGATTACATGTGGACGGCTGACGCGGAGACCTATGGCCGGGTATTCGTCGACCAGATCGACACCAACCTCAAGCTGACGGAGGAGACGCTGGAGAATCCGTCGCCGTACCAGAATCGTTTCAACGCCGACGGCAATCTCTGGCTCTGGGAATATGAACGGCGCAAGTCGCCGGATGAGTTCGCCCGGGTGATGGATCGCATCAGGAGCGGGCATCTCAGCGCCCCGCTCAACGCGGTGGTTTCCTGTTACGGCGCGCAGCCGACGGAGGCCGTCCTGCGCGGCATGTACTATGCCGGGCGCCTCGAGCGTCGCTTCGGATTGCGCTTCACGCAGGCCGTTGCGATGGAGAACCAGACGCTGCCGCTCGGGCTCGCCTCGCTCTGGGCGGGTGCCGGCGCCGGGTTCAGTTGGAAGGGCGTCTGCGGCTGCGCGAGCAAGATGCGCAACACCAGCCTCGCGGAGCGCGAGCACGAAGTTTACTGGTGGACGGGACCGGATGGCAGCCGGGTGCTCATGAAGTGGCACTCCTTTGCCCTGCCCGGCGGCAGCAAGCGCAGCGGCGGCTATGCCGAGGCCTTCGATCCGGTGAAGGCGGTGCACTACCTCGCGGAGGATCCCGCCTTCCTGTCGCGGTATCACCCTCCCGGGAGCACCGAACCGTATGGTGTGCGCGCCGCGTTCGGCTTCGGCTGGGACGCCCTCGATCGCAAGACCGGCGTGCCCTACCTCCCCGATCCCAAGACCTATCCTCTCGTCGACCATTTCCATCTCATCGCCCAACGGGAGAGCGCCGTCGGCCGGCAGGTGATCGTTTCGAACCAGGAGGACTTCTTCCGCGACTTTTCCGCGCATTACGGTGCGCAGCTTCCGTCGGAATCCGTCACCTACGGAAACGAGTGGGACCTCTACAGCGCCTCCATGTCGGAGACCTCCGCCCGCGTGCGACGCTCGGTGGAAAAGTTGCGCACGGCCGAGGCGCTCGCCGCGATTGTGGGTCTCCATGATCCCGCAAGACTCCACGGGCGCGAGGCGGCCCGCGATCAGGCGTTCATGGATCTGGGCCTGTATTGGGAACACGACTTCACGGCGGACGGCCCCGTACCCCGGTCCGCACGTGCCGCCTGGCAGGAACAGATGGCCGACACGGTCGCGAGTTACGTCGACGACCTGCAGGCGGCGTCAAGCGCCGGGCTGGCGGCGCTCATTCCCCAGGCTGCCGGTTCAACCCGCTGCTTCGTCTTCAATCCGCTCGGCTGGGTGCGCACTGACGCCGCCGACCTGCGCTATGACGGCCCCGAGGATATCCATGTGCACGACGTGTCCGCCGGCGCGGACGTGCCGCATCAGTTCATCACGCTGGCCGGTGTGCGGTACCTGCGATTGCTGGCCCGCGAATTGCCCCCCGTCGGCTACAAGGTGTACGAGCTGCGCTCCGGCTCAGGGAGCGCGCCGCGCGATCCGGCAGCCACGTTTGAGAAGCGTGTCCTCGAAAACGCGCGCGTGAAGGTCGCGCTCGAAGGCGATGGCGCCATCGGCAGTCTGATCGACAAGAGCGATCCGTCCGCCGAACTCGCCGCCACCATCGGCGGATTGAAGATCAACGATTTTGTCGCGCACGATGCGGAGGGGCATTCGTTCGCCGTGGAAAACAGCGGTCCCGTCTCGGTGACGGTCCGCATCACCAGCGAGGCCGGCCGCAACCATGTCACCCGCGTGACGCTCTATCGCGACTCCGACCGGGTGGACATTCGCAACGAGATCACCGAGAACTTCGGCGACGTCCGCCACTGGGCCTTCAGCTTCAATCTCGCTGATCCCGACGTGCATACCGAGGAACTCGGCGCCATCCTCCGGCTGAAGAAGAAGTCCGACGGCGGCCACTATGCGGAGCGCAACGCCCGTTACGACTATGCCACGCTCAACCATTTTGCGGACGTCACCGATGGCGCCAACACCCGGGGTGTAACGCTGTCGAACTGGGATTGTGCCTTCATGCGGTTGGGGCAGAGCACGCCGTCCGCATTGGATACCGCCACCGCGCAGTTGAATGTGCTGGCGGGCGGCCAGATCGATGGCGACCGGCTTGGCATCCGCAATCAGAATGGATCGAGCCGCTTTTTGCAGCGCTTCGCGCTCCGAGCACATCACGGTTATGATCCCGTCGCGGCCATGCAGTTCGCCTTGGAGCATCAGAATCCGCCGGTGGCCGGACGCGTGGCGGGCGGGCCGGGGGCGCCGCTGCCCGCTACGACGTTCTCGCTCCTTGCCGTGAATGATCCGCGGGTGCTGCTCTGGGCCGTGAAGCCCGCCGAGGAGGGCATCGGTCAGGGAGTCATCGCCCGCCTTTGGAACGTTTCCGACACGCCGGCGGCGGCCACCATCGCGTTCCCGTCGGGACTCACTGGCGCGCGGCGCGCCACCCATATTGAAACCGATCTGGCAGCCGTTCCCGTGGATGCCACCGGCGCGCTCACGGTTGATTTCGCCCGCCAACAGATTCAGACCTTCCGTCTCCTGCCGCGATGAAACTGATTCCCGTTCTTTCGAAATATCGATGCCCGGTGGCAGGACTGATGATGGTCGTGTTCGCCATCGCCGGTTCCCTGCCGCTTCACGCGACCGGGCCATCGCGCATCTACATCGCGAATGACGACCATACGGATCTGCTCTGGACAGCCGACGAGGAGACTTATGCGCGTGCCTTTGTCGGGATGCTCGACTTCCACCTGAAACTGGCGGATGAGACCGCCGCAAATTCGCCGCCCTACCGGAATCGCTTTAATTGTGACGGCAGTTATTGGCTGTGGAACTATGAGCAGCGAAAGACGCCGGCGGAGTTTGCGCGACTGATTGAACGCGTGAAGGACGGCAC
>CAZVNY010000141.1:0-4846 GCA_964628785.1 uncultured Thiobacillus sp. | reverse complement strand
CTGCAAGGCCTGCAGCAGGTCGATACGGCCATCCGCGCTCCTGAGCACCTGCAGCACCCCATCCCGCAGACTGACGCTGCCCAGGCTAGCGGCCTGTTGCGCCAGATCAGCACGTCCATCCCGCAGCTGGATGCCGGCCAGGCTGAAGAAGGGCTTGTCGCTGCCGCTGCTGAGCTGGACATCCGTGATCTCCATGCCCAGATCCGCCAGCCGCGTCTGGAGAGGCGTGACACCCACGTCCGCTTCGGCGGTGAAGGCCAGCTGCACATTGCCCACCTCCACCCCCAGGGGCTGCTGGAAACCTCCATCCCGGTAGCCTATGCCCAGGCCATCCAGGCTGAAGCCCCCCAGTTGGATGTGCCAGGCCTGGCCCGGCTCCTGCGGGGCTGCCTCGGCACCGGCTTCGGCCGGCGGCATATCCGCTGCGCCCGCAGCCTGATCCCCTTCGTCTGCGGAATCCGGCGGCAGGAACCAGTCCTGGATGTCCAGGGTGCCGCCGGCGTCCCGGCTGAGCTGGATGCGCCCGCCCTGGAGGGCGATGCCACCGATGTCCAGACGGTGTTGCTCCAGGTCGAAGCGGCCCTCCCGCAAGGCCAGGCTATCCAGGCGGATGGCCGGTTCCGCCGCGCCCTTGCCGCGCAGTACCAGCTTTTCCAGGCGGGCCTCGATCTGCTCGGCGAGCAGGGACAGCTTCTTGTCCGCCCAGGCCAGGTGGTAACGCAGGGACAGGGCGGCCTCACCCGCGGGCGGCTCCATGTTCAGGCGGGTTTCCAGGTAGGGCCAGTAGCGGGCCAGGTCCAGCTGATCGATGCCCAGCTGACCCGTGGCCACGGTGGGGGTGAGGGTCATGTCCCCCTTCCAGCGGATGCGGGCCCCCCATTTCGTGGTGGCGGCCAGGTCGTAGGCCCCCTTGTCGTCCGGCAGGGTGGAAATGTGCTCCAGGGTCAGGTCCAGGGGATTGAGCCCGGTGCTGAATCCCACCCGCTGGTCTTTCAGCCCTACCCGCCCCTGCTCCAGGGCAAAGTGCCGGATGAGCAAACGCGGCAGGGGCTTGTCCGCTTCTTCCTCCTCGCTCTTGAAGGCCTCGATGAGGGCGCTCCAGTTCAGCTGCCCGTTTTCCAGCAGGTGCACCCGGGCATGGGGGGCCACCAGGCGGATGTCCTCGAAGGTGTAGGCCCGGCGAAACAGGCTGGAGGCCTGAAAATCCACAAACACTTCGGCCAGGCTCAAGAGGGGCTTGCCATCCGGCTCCTTCAGTTCCAGGCCCTTCACCCGCAGGGACAGGGTCAGGGGGTCGAACTTCGCTTCCGCCAGACTGAGCTGGTGCTGGCTCTTGTCGGCCACGATCTTCGGGGCCAGCCATTTCACCAGGGGCTCGAAGCCGAACCAGCCAAACAGCAGATAGGCGAGGACGAGACCCAGGGCAATGAGTACCGGGGTCTTCAGCAGTACTGTCTGCAGGGTGCTACGAATTCGCTGCCACATGGCCATGTCCTCGCTGAAACCTCACTACGCAAAAAACAAATATGCCGCCGCCACCGCCGCCGTAAAGCCCGCCAGGTCGGCCACCAGCCCCCCGGCCACGGCATGGCGCACCCGCTTGATGCCCACGGCACCAAAATACACCGCCAGCACATAAAAGGTGGTCTCCGTGCTGCCCTGGACGACGCTGCTCAGGCGCCCGGCAAAGGAATCCGCGCCGCTGGCCTGCATGGTCTCCACCATCATGGCCCGGGCCCCAGAACCGGACAGGGGTTTCATGAGCATGGTGGGCAGGGCATCCACCCAGGCGGTATCGAAGCCCAGGGCCTGAACGCCGCTGCGCACCCCTTCCACGAAAAGAGGCAGGGCACCACTGGCCCGCAGCATGCCAATACCCACCAGCATGGCCACCAGATAGGGAATGATACCCACCGCGGTCTGAAAGCCCTCCTTGGCGCCATCGATGAAGGCCTCGTAGGCGTTCACCCGCTTCCAAGCGGCCCCGAGGAGGAACACCAGGACCAGGAACAGGAGCAAAAAATTGGACAGGGCGGAGGACTGCAGCGCCATGGCCTCCGCCGGCAGCCGGGCAAAGTACCAGGCCAGCCCCCACACCAGGGCGCTGATCCCGCCCACCCAGGCCAGCACCACCCCATCCAGGCGGATGCGCTGCACCAGGGCGATGAAGAGAAAACCCGCCAGGGTGGAGCAATAGGTGGCCATGAGGATGGGGATGAACACATCCGTGGGGTCCTGGGCCCCCATCTGGGCCCGGTAGGTGAAGATGGTCACTGGCAGCAGGGTCACCGACGAGGCATTCAGCACCAGGAACAGGATCTGGGCATTGCTGGCGGTGTCCTGGCTGGGGTTCAGGCCCTGCAGCTCGCGCATGGCCTTGAGCCCCATGGGGGTGGCGGCATTGTCCAGCCCCATGACATTGGCCGCCATGTTCATGGTGATGGAACCCAGGGCCGGATGCCCCCTGGGCACCTCGGGAAACAGGCGCGCAAACAGCGGCGCCAGGGCCCGGCCCAGCAGGTCCAGAAAACCCGCCCGCTCGCCCACCTTCATCACCCCCAGCCACAGGCACATGACCCCGGTCAGGCCCAGGGCCACCTCGAAACCGGTCTTGGAGGCGGCGAAGGCGGCCTGCATCACCGTGCCGAAGATGGCCACATCGCCGCCGATGAATTGCACCACCGCGGCGCCGAAGGCAACGGCAAAGAAACCGATCCAGAGGGCGTTGAGCAAGGTTTCAGTCCGTCTTGCAGGGCAAAGGCTGTTGGGGAATATCCAGGGCGGCGCCCCCCGGAGCCCCAGGCATCAGGGTGACACCGGCCGGCAGGTGGGCCGTGACCCCGCCCATGACCCGGCCCATGACCCGGCCCTGGAAGGCCGCGATGGAATCCGCCGGCATCCCACGCTGATAATCTCCCTCCATCACCCATTCAGGCCTGTGTGCAGGCGACAGGCCGCGGTGCTCGAGCACGGCGGCTGGCACACCGGTTCGGCCCCGCTGGGGGATGCTGCTGCGCATGGCGTCTTCCAAAATGAGTTGGCAACTAGCGATAAATGTAAGCCGGCCAGGCGAATGCCTCAAACCGCTACCGGATTCAGCATGTCCAGGCCCCAGGTATCGATGCGCAACTCGCCCCGGAACCGCTGGGAGCGGTTGCGGCCGTTGCGAAGCAGACGGAACAGAGCCACCGCCTCCCCCTCTTTCCTAAAGGGGGGTTGGGGGGGATTGGGTGGATGGAATTTGTGGCCCTCGTTCACGATGCCGGGGAAATCCCCCCTGCCCCCCTTTTGCAAAGGGGGAAAAGGGGAGTGCGCCCAGGGTCTCGATCTGCCCGGGTACCCGCGATATTTGCATCGATACTCAGATCAGCATGGAGCCAGATGGCGGGCAATGGATACCGATCAGGCGACCCACTACAGGCTGCCCAGCCAGAACAGGCCCAGGGCCGCGCCCCAGAGCAGGGCCACACGCCAGGCCAGGGCCACGATGCCGTTGACCACACCCACTTCCGGTGGCTCCCCCACTCCCAATACCGGGCGCTGCAGGTCACCCCCGGGTATCCGCACATTGCCGCCCAGGCGCATGCCCAGGGCACCGGCCCCAGCGGCCAGGAGTATGCCTTCGTTGTCATTGCCCCAGTCCATGGCCTGTCCCCGCCAACTCTCCATGGCGTCCTGGAAGTTGCCCACGATGGCAAAGCTGAAGGCGCTGATGCGTACTGGCAGCCAGTCCAGCAGCAGGGTGACCTGTTCCGTCATCCGGCCGAAGCGGGGCTCCGTGTGCCACTGGTCCCGGGCCAGGTGGCTGAGCAGATACAGCACCGAGCCCATGCCGGAGAGCAGCATGAACCAGAACAGCACGCCGAAGAGGCGCACCAGGGACTGGCGCAGGGTCTCTTCCACCGTCTGCAGGATCACATCCTCTTCCCGCTCCCCCACCAGCAGATGGGGGCGCCAGGTGCGCAGGCGTTGCCTGGCCATCGCCAGATCCCCAGCCTGCAATGCCTTTTCCACGCTGGCCGCCTGGTAGGAGGCGTTGCGAAAGCCCAGGCAGAAATACACCACCAGCACGTCGAACAACCAGCCCAGGGGCCACCAGAGGCCATGCAGTAGCAAGGCCAGCAGGCCCACGCCCAGGGAAGGCAGCAGCACACCCAGGCTCCAGGCCAGCAGGCCGTGCTGCTCGCCACCGGCATTCACATGTTCCTGCAGCCAGATCATCCAGCGCCGGGCCGTTTCCCGGGGACGGGTGGGTAGATCGGGGCGGTAGCGCTCCCAGACCAGGGCAGCGATCAGGGCGAAGAGGTTCATGGCCGGGGCCTCATCTATCCTCCATTTCAACACTGAGCACACCCATTTTCAGGGGCGTGCCGGAGGGTTCGTAGATCTCCACCGTGGGCATGACGATGCCCCGGCCCCGGGCCTGCTGGTATTTGTCCAGGGCGGCGTAAGCCATGCCAGGGGCCAGCAGGCTGGCGGCCTGGACCCGGGCCCTCAACACGGGCCGGGCATGGATGTTGTCATACAGCAAAGGAGGCTGGACCTGGGCGCCCACAGGCACCAGGTAGCCGGTGCGGGCCTTGCGTTCATTCACCTGCACCACCTCCGGGTTGGAATACAGCACGGTGATGGGCAGGCCGGCCTGGATCTTCTGCAGGGCCAGTTCTTTGCTCACCTTGCCAGCCAGGTCCGGCAGCTTGGAATAGTCTCCCGTGTGCTCCAGGTAGGCATAGCTGTAAGGCCCCGCCAGGTCCGACTCGATATTCACCGTGCGAAAGCCGCCCCACCAGGCAAAAACGGACACCAGGGGCAGGACGAAGGCCAGCAGAAAGGCCAGGACATGCTT
>CAZVNY010000140.1:0-4872 GCA_964628785.1 uncultured Thiobacillus sp. | reverse complement strand
AGGAAGTTGCAGCAAGACCTGGAGCAATGAGCCGAGCAGCAGGCCCCACACCAGCAACACGTTCATCAGGCTGAGAAAAACCGCCGCACTGCCGATGTCCTTGGCCCGTTTGGCCAAGGGATGGGCCTCCAGGGAGATACGATCCACGATGGCCTCGAGGGCGGAATTGAGCAGTTCCACCACCAGCACCAGCAACACGCTGCCCATCATCAGGGCCCGCGCCATGTTGTCCCCCCCCAGGAAGAAGGCCAGGGGCAACAGTATCAGGGCCAGCACGACCTCCTGGCGAAAGGCCGCCTCGTGACGCCAGGCGGCCCGTAATCCGTGCAGGGAATAGAACAGGGCATTCCAGATCCGGCGCAGACCGGTCTTGCCCTTTTGCGCAGAAGACTGGGGCGGGTTCAACCTAAAAACCGCAGTTGGACGCGCTCGACGGTGCGTCTGCGCACGTGCTTGCCGCGAGGCAACGACGCCGCAGACCGGGGTCTGCAAGCAGGCGCAGCAAAGGCAGGCGGGTGCGTAGCGGGTCCAGCCAACAGGTGACGGCGAGTGAAGCCAGGAAATTCAGCGTGCATGCAATGTGCGTAAGGGAATCGAGCGATCAACTGCGGTTTTCAGGTGCAAGGGGCCTGTGCACCGCTCATGCCGGCTCCGGTCAGGGTCGAGCAGTACGGCTGGTCTCAGGGCCGCCACACCAGGTCCAGCTCCCGTACCGCCCTGACGTCATCCAGGCGTCGGACCGGCAGGCTATGGGGTGCGCTCTTCACCTGCTCGGGGTTTTCCTCCGCCTCCCGTCTCACCGCCACCATGGCGGCCACGAAGGCATCCAGGGTCTGGCGGCTTTCCGTCTCCGTGGGCTCGATGAGCAGGCATTCGGGTACCAGCAGGGGGAAATAGGTGGTGGGTGCATGCAAGCCGTAATCCAGCAGGCGCTTGGCGAAGTCCATGGCCGTCACCCCGGTGCTCTCCTTGAGTTTCTTCAGGGTGACGATGAATTCGTGGGAGGCCCGGCGCTGCGGGTAGGCCAGTTCGAAGCCCGCCTTGGCCAATTCCACTGCCAGGTAGTTGGCATTCAGGGCGGCGAACTCCGCCACCCGCTGCATGCCTGGACCACCCAGCATGCGGGCATAGACGTAGGCGCGCAACAACACCCCCATGTTGCCGCCAAAGGCACTCATGCGGCCGATGCTGTCGGGACAGTCCGCCTCCTCGGCCCAACGATGGAAATCCCGCTCGTTGAGGACATAGGGAATGGGCAGATAGGGCTTGAGCCGTTCCGACACCCCCACGGGACCGGCACCGGGACCACCGCCCCCGTGGGGGGTGGAGAAGGTCTTGTGCAGGTTCATGTGGATAACGTCGAAGCCCATGTCCCCGGGGCGCACCCGTCCCAGGATGGCATTCAGGTTGGCGCCGTCGTAGTAGCTCAGGCCACCGGCGGCATGCACGATGTGCTGGATCTCGACGATGCTCTTCTCGAATACCCCCAGGGTGGAGGGATTGGTGAGCATGAGGCCGGCGGTATGCGGTCCTGCCGCAGCGCGTAAGGCCTCCAGGTCCACGTTGCCCTGGCGATCCGTGGGGATCTCCTTCACCTTGTAGCCGCACATGATGGCGGTGGCCGGATTGGTACCATGGGCGGCGTCGGGAATGAGGATCTCGCTACGGGCCGTGTCCCCCCGGGCATCGTGGTAGGCCCGGATCATGGCCACGCCGGCAAACTCCCCCTGGGCCCCGGCCATGGGTGCCAGGCTCACCGCAGCCATGCCGGTGACTTCCCTGAGCATTTCCTGCAGCTCGTACAGGCAGGCGAGGAAGCCCTGCCCCGTATCCGCCTCGGCCAGGGGATGGCGCGCCAGGAACTGGGGCAGCATGGCCAGGCTGTTGCAGGCCCGGGGGTTGTACTTCATGCTGCAGGAGCCCAGAGGGTAGAACTGGGTGTCGATGCTGAAGTTCTTCTGGGACAGGCCGGTGTAATGACGCACCACGTCCAGCTCGGAGCATTCCGGCAGGAGCGGGGCCGTCTCGCGCAACTGCTCGGCGGGCAGGTCATCCGGTGGGGGCAGGTCGGCGGGGGCCTGGGCCCGGGCAAGGCGCCGGGGACTGGAGCGTTCGAAGATGAGCATGACGGGCGGGTGAAGACAGGAGACGGGCGGATTGCCGGGGCTCCGGCAATCCGCGCGCCGATTTACAGGGGCTCCCCCCGGGCGGCGGCCAGGGTTCCTGCTTGATCTCGGGCACCAGCTGGGCGTAGACCACCTTGTCCTGTTCATCCAGGACGATGACCGCCCGGGCGGTGAGGCCTGCCAGGGGCGGGTCCATGATCATGACGCCATAGTCCTTGTGGAAATCCCGGCCCCGCAGGGTGGACAGGGTGATGACCTTGTCCAGGCCCTCGGCGCCACAAAAACGGTTCTGGGCGAAGGGCAGGTCGGCGGAGATCACCAGGACCACGGTGTTGGCCAGGCTGGAGGCGGCTTCGTTGAATTTGCGCGTGGATTCGGCGCATACCGGCGTATCCAGGCTGGGCACGATGTTGAGCACCTTGCGCTTGCCCCAGAAGGTGGACAGGGACACGTCCTTCAGGTCCTTGTCCACCAGCATGAAGGAATGGGCGGTGTCTCCCGGTCGGGGAAAGTTGCCGCCTACGGAAATGGGCTCGCCGCCCAGGGTAACGGTCGCCATGGGGTCTTCTCCAGAGGGTTGGTCTACTTGTATGCACAGGGGGGGGCTTCCCGCCTGCGGCTCAGGATGCGCTCCAATTGTTGCGCATAGCTTGCGAGATCGTCATCCGTCTTGGTCTCCGTGGCACAGATGAGGATGCAGTCCGCCAGTGCCGGGTAAGCCTGCCCCAGGGCATAGCCCCCCAGGATGCCCCGGGCGCGCAGTGCCCGCAGCACGTCGGGCACGGGACTGTGCACACGGATCACGGCCTCGTGGAAGAAGGAGGCGGGGAAGACCTGCTCCACCCCCGGGATGGCAATGAGTTTTTGCAGCAGGCTGCGGGTATTGGCATGACTGGCCAGGGCCACGTTCTTCAGCCCCCGGGGACCCATGAGGGCCATGTGGATGGTGGCCGCGGTCACCAGCAGCCCCTGGTTGGAACAGATGTTGGAGGTGGCCTTGGCGCGGCGGATGTGCTGCTCCCGGGCCTGCAGGGTGAGGGCGAAACCCGGCTTGCCCCGGGCATCCACGGTGCGGCCCACGATGCGGCCGGGCATCTGGCGCACCAGCTCCTGGCGGGCGGTGATGAAACCGAAGTAGGGGCCGCCGGAAGACAGGGGTACGCCCAGGGGCTGACCATCCCCCACGCAGATGTCGGCTCCCCGGTCCTGCGTCGCCGTCCCCCAGGCCCCCGGGGGCTTCAGCAGGGCCAGGGCCAGGGGATTCACCACGGCAATGGCCAGCATGCCCCGGGCATGGGCCCAGTCCGTGAGGGCATCCACAGGTTCCAGACGGCCGAAGAAATTGGGTTGCGGGATCACCAGCGCGGCAGCCTGGGCATCCGCCAGGGCGTTCAGGGCGGCCACGTCGGTCACGCCACTGGCCGGGTCGTAGGCCACGGGTAGCAGTTCGATGCCCTGGTTCCTCACCGTGGCCTCGGCCACGGCCCGATAGCGAGGGTGCAGGCTGCTGGGCAGCAACACCCGCTTGCTGCCGCCCTTGCCGGCGCGCACCGCCATGAGGATGGCCTCGGCCACGGCGGAGGCACCATCGTAGAGGGAGGCGTTGGATACCGCCATGCCCGTGAGACTGGCCATCATGGTCTGGTATTCATACAGCAGTTGCAGGGTACCCTGGCTGGCCTCGGCCTGATAAGGCGTGTAGGCGGAATAGAACTCCCCTCGGGTGACGATCTGCCACACAGCGGCGGGGATGTGGTGCTCGTAGGCGCCGGCGCCGATGAAGTTGCTGTAGAAGCCGTCCCCGGAAGCCCGCGCATGCATGAGCCGGCTCACCGCCATTTCCGACAGGCCCGCGGGCACCGACTTCAGGCCCTCGCAAAACAGGTCGGCGGGGATCTCGTCGAACAGGGCATCCAGGGACGACACCCCGATGCTTTGCAGCATGTGGGCGACATCGGCTTCGGTGTGGGGGATGAAAGGCATGGTGGGGCGAGGGGGTCTGCGGGGCTGGGAGTGGATATAGGAAGCGGGATATAGCGTATGTGCGCCGGACTCAGGTCACGGCCCGCTGTCCGGGCACAGGCCCCGTCACGCCTCGGATGCCACCTGGGCCGCATAGGCGGCGGCATCCAGCAGGCCGGAGAGATCGCCGCTGGGCCTGATGCGGAACATCCAGGTGCCGTAGGGGTCCTGGTTGATGGCTTCCGGGCCGGATTCCACGACCTCGTTCACCGCCACCACTTCCCCGGCCACGGGGGCGTAGATGTCGGAAGCGGCCTTGACCGACTCCACCACGCCACATTCCTCACCCGCGGCCAGCACCCGGCCCACCACGGGGTTTTCCACGAACACCATGTCCCCCAGCAACTCCTGGGCATGGTGGGTGATGCCCACACTCAGGCTGCCGTCCGCCTCCTGGCGGACCCATTCATGGGATGGGGTGTATTTCAGATCGCTGGGAATGCTCATGTCTGGCTCCGGAAAAGATGGGGAATGACTGGCGATGAGGCAAGGCAGTGGGCGACAGGGCTCCTGCATGGCCGCCGTCAGTTGCTGGCTGCCTGCCCCCTACTCACAAATCCTGCCATTGCGTACAAAGGGGTATTTCACCACAGCCGCACGCAGGCGTTTGTCACGAATTTCCACTTCCACCTCATCCCCCACGCCCACCCCGGCGGGTACCCGGGCGAAGGCAATGGAGGCATTGAGGGTGGGGGCGAAGCTGCCGCTGGTGATCTCGCCTTCG
>CAZVNY010000139.1:0-4881 GCA_964628785.1 uncultured Thiobacillus sp. | reverse complement strand
TGTCGTATCTGTATAGGCCACTGAATCAAAAAGGAAAACCATGTCCCTGTCCCAGCCACCCCAAAAACCGCTGCAGGCCCCGGCCCGGCTGCCGTCCCGGCCCCCGGATTGCCACAAGGGGGCCTTCGGCGCCGTGGGCATCCTGGGCGGGGCGCCGGGCATGGCGGGGGCGGCCCTGCTGGCGGGGCGGGGGGCCTTGCTGTGTGGTGCCGGGCGGGTCTATGTGGGCCTGCTGGATGAGGGGGTGCATTGCGATCCCGGCATGCCCGAACTCATGCTGAGCCGCCCGGAGCGGGCCCTGGATCTGCCCCTGCCGGCCTTTGCCGCCGGCTCCGGACAGGTGGCGGGCTGCCTGGTGGTGGGGCCGGGCCTGGGCCGCTCCGGGGCTGCCCGGGACTGGCTGTTGCGCGCCCTGGCCACGGCTTTCCCCCTGCTGCTGGATGCGGATGCCCTGAACCTGCTGGCAGGGGATGAGGCCCTGGCCCGGATCCTGGGCCAGCGTCAGGCCCCCACCCTGCTCACACCCCATCCCGGGGAGGCGGCCCGGCTGCTGCAGCAGGAGACGGCCATGGTGCAGGCAGACCGGGAAGGGGCCATACGGGCCCTGGTGGCCCACTATGGCGCTGCTGTGGTGCTCAAGGGGCACAGTAGCCTGGTGCTGGGCCGAGATGGCGAGCTGTGGACCAACCCTACGGGCAATGCGGGCATGGCGGCACCGGGCATGGGGGATGTGCTCTGCGGCATCATCGCTGCCCTGATGGCCCAGGGCCTGGAGCCGTTGGCGGCGGCCAGGCTGGGGGTGTGGCTGCATGGTGCCGCAGGGGACCGGGCCGTGGCCCGGGGTCTGGGGCCGGTGGGGCTCACGGCCTCGGAGGTGGCCCACTGCGCTCGGGAGGTGCTCAACGCCTTGTCCTGAGGCGCCAGTAGGGCGGGGTCTGCGTGAGCGCGAGCCAGGCCTGTTTGCCTTTTCTGCCGCCTTTTTGCGCCGCCAGCAGTCCCGCCAGGCGGCCGGCATCGAAACGCAGGGCCGCCGGGACCTGGCGCAGCCCATCCAGCAAGAGGCTGGCCGCCTGCCTGTCCTGTTCGATCCCCAGATGGTTTTGCAGGCGTTTCAGCCTGGCGAGAAAGGTGCGTGCCGGGGCCTGGTCGTCCGCCCAGGCCGGCAGCAGCACGTCCGCGATGTAGCGCAGGCGCTTGACGGCGATGCGCAGGCGATGGCGTTGCGTCGCGTCCAGCCGGGCAAAGCCCTTGCCCCGCTTGCGCAGCTTCAGCCAGCGGCTCTCCAGGCAATCCCGGGCCCAGTCGTCCAGGGGGGTGGCCACCTCGGGATTCGTCAGCAGATCCCGGCCGATCTCCAGGACCAGGCGGGTGAAATCCTCGTCCGTCAAGGCGGCCTGGGCCCGGGTGCGGGCGGCCTGTTGCCGGCCGGCAAAGTGGCGATACAGGGCAGCAGGCAGGGGCGGGCCCCCCAGTGCGTCGGCCAGACGGGGCAGGGTGTGCTGCAGAAACACGTCCCAATCCCGGGCTGGGTTGAGCTGCTGCATGAGGGCCTTGAGGCCGGCATCCCAGGCCGGCCTGGCCTGGCCCAGGCTTGTGGCCAGGCCGGCCACGCTGCGCAGGCGACGCAGGCCCACCCGCAGCTGGTGCAGATAGCCCACCTCCTCGGGCGCATGCAGGAAACCCGACACGTTGGCCACCATCTGGGCCAATGCTGCGCCTGCCAGCCTGGGCCAGGCCTGGCCGGCGCGCATCGCCGGCGCCAGGGCCGGGGCCACGCTCTTGACGGGGACCGGCTGCAGCGCCCCGGCCAGGGTGTAGCCCCGGGCCGACTTGCTGCGCGGCTCCACCTGCATGGGTATGCGCTCCAGCAGGGCCAGGGCCAGATCGAAGAGGGCCTCGGGGGGGCCGGACTGCAATTCGATCTCCACTTCCGCCAGGGGCAGCTGCCTTGTACCGGCGCGGATCTCCCCCAGGTCCAGGGCTACCTCCACGACCGCACCCTGGTGCTCCAGCACCCAGGCCGTGCGGCGAAAGTCGGTGACGAAGGCCGGCACAATGCGGGATGGCTCCAGACCCTGGAGCAGCTTCAAGGCCTCCGTGGGCAGGCGTTCCAGGTCCTGCTCCCCCCTGGGCAGGGCCATTTCCCATTCCGCCCGCTGGCTCAGGGCCCCTACGGAAACCGTCTCCGCCTTCAGGGTCTGCAGCCAGCGACGGCCCGCCTTGCGCAGGCGGAAGGCGATGCGCCGCTGCAGCAGGTCCCAGTCCGGGGTGTCCAGATAGGTGCTGTGCAGACGGCGGCGGCTGGGCTTGGTTGCGGCCAACAGGGGGTGGTGTTGCAGGCGGGAGGCCTGGCGGGGGTCCAGGGCAAGCTTGAGCTCGATTTCGGTCATGACTGGATGATGGATACAGGCCGGCTTTGACGTTAGCATCACTTGCTCTTCCCTGTATCCCAAGTCTTTGCCGCCATGAGCCTGCCCCTGCCTGCCCCGGAACACCTGCTCAACCGGGAACTGGGCATCCTGGAGTTCAACCGCCGGGTCCTGGCCCAGGCCGAGGATCGGCACACCCCCCTGCTGGAGCGTCTGCGTTTCCTGTGCATCTTTTCCAGCAACATGGACGAGTTCTTCGAGATCCGGGTGGCGGGGCTGAAGGAACAGCTGCTGCTCAATCCTGGTATGAAGGGTCCCGACGGCCTGTCCGTGCGCCAGACCCATGAGCAGGTCTCCCAGACTGCCCACGCCCTGGTGGCGCGCCAGTACGAGCTGCTGAACCGTTCCGTGTTGCCCACCCTGGCCATGGAAGACATCCGTTTCCTGCGCCGCACCCACTGGAATCCGGCCCAGGCCGAGTGGATCCGGGACTTTTTCTTCCGCGAACTGATGCCGGTGCTCACCCCCATTGGCCTGGATCCGGCCCATCCCTTTCCCAGGGTGCTGAACAAGAGCCTGAACTTCGCCGTGGAGCTGTCGGGCAAGGATGCCTTCGGGCGCAACTCCGGCCGGGCCGTGGTGCAGGCCCCGCGCAGCCTGCCCCGGGTCATCCAGATGCCCGCGGAGCTGGCGGGTTGTGAATACGGCTTCGTGTTCCTCTCCTCCATCCTGCACGCCCATGTGGGCGAGTTGTTTGCCGGCATGGAGGTGGAGGGCTGCTACCAGTTCCGCGTGACGCGCAACTCGGACCTGTTCGTGGATGACGAGGAAAACAAGAACCTGCGGGAACAGCTCCAGGGGGAACTGCCCCACCGTCATTTCGGCGATGCCGTGCGCCTGGAGGTGGCGGACAACTGCTCCCCGGAGATGACCGCCTTCCTCCTGGCCCAGTTCGGGCTGCAGCCGGAAGAGTTGTACCAGGTGCACGGCCCGGTGAACCTGGTGCGCCTCATGCAGGTGCCGGACCAGGTGGAGCGGCCGGACCTGAAATTTCCCGTCTTCGCCCAGGGCAACCCATCGGCACTGGCCCGGCAGCCGGACATCTTCCAGGCCATCAACAAGGGCGACATCCTGTTGCACCATCCCTACCAGAGTTTCCAGCCGGTGATCGAGTTCATCCGCCAGGCGGCGGAGGATCCGGAGGTGCTGGCCATTCGCCAGACCGTGTACCGCACCGGCACCGACTCGGAGCTCATGCGCCAGCTCATCAAGGCGGCCCTGCGGCGCAAAGAAGTGACCGTGGTGGTGGAACTCCTGGCCCGCTTCGACGAGGAGGCCAACATCAATTGGGCCCAGAAGCTGGAGGAGGCGGGGGCCCACGTGGTGTACGGCGTGGTGGGCTACAAGACCCACGCCAAGATGGCCCTGGTGGTGCGCCGGGAAGGCAGTGAGCTCAAGCGCTACTGCCACCTGGGCACGGGCAACTACCACGCCCGCACCGCCCGGCTATATACGGACTTCGGCCTGCTCACCTGCCGGCAGGAGCTCTGCCAGGACGTGGCCGATGTCTTCCAGCAGATCACCGGTCTGGGCGGAGCGGGGATCCACAGCCATCTGCTGCAGTCACCCTTCACCCTGCACGCGCACATGATCCGGGCCATCCAGAGCGAAACAGAGCGGGCCCGGGCCGGGGAAAAGGCCATCATCGTGGGCAAGATGAACGCCCTGCTGGAACCGAGGATCATCGCCGCCCTGTACGAGGCCTCCCAGGCCGGCGTGCACATCGAGCTCATCGTGCGCGGCTTGTGCGCCCTGCGCCCGGGCATCCCAGGGGTATCGGACAACATCCGCGTGCGTTCCGTCATTGGCCGCTTTCTCGAACACCACCGGGTGTTCTACTTCTGGAACGCAGGTGCGGAAGACGTGATCCTGGCCAGCGCGGACTGGATGGACCGCAATTTCTTCCGCCGCATCGAGGTAGGTTTCCCGGTACTGGACCCCAAGGTGAAGAAACGGGTCATCAACGAAGGCATCAAGCCCTATCTGAAGGACAACGTCCTGGCCTGGGAGATGCAGTCCGATGGCAGCTTCAGCAAGGCCCCCCGCCGGGGCCGAGGCTTCAATGCCCAGACCCATCTCATCAATCTGCTGGCGGGCAAGGCCTGAAGCCCAAGGGGCTGCCCCCGGGGCGGGGTTGCGTGCGTACCGTCGGGTGGAGGCTGCCTGCCGGACCCCAGGCTCGACCTCGGTTTGTCTTCAGGGCCGCGCTTTGTGTGCGGCCCGTCGCGCCAACTTGTGCCACAGCCATTTGCCGTAGCGTGACAGCCGGGTCTGCCCCAGATAGGCCTTGAGGAAGCGCAGCCGCTCCACCCGGCTCCAGCCCTGGGTATGGCGGTTCAGGGTATCCAGGTCCCGCAGGCTGCAAAAAATCACCAAAGACCGGCGGCGGGACTTCTCCAGGTCGATGACCCGGGCCCGGGCATGGTCGTCATGATGCACGCGCACGAAGACA
>CAZVNY010000138.1:0-4898 GCA_964628785.1 uncultured Thiobacillus sp. | reverse complement strand
CCTGCGAGGCCGTACGCCGGGGAGATCACCTGCGGCCCGTTGACGCCGTCGAAATTGAAGCGCGGGTCGTATTTGCCCGGGCCCCATGAGTTGTAAATCGCCTTCTGCTCTGCGGTCAGCGCCGGTGAGAGGGCGATGATCGCGCCAGGATTCAGGCTGCGGTTGGGCCAGCCATCGAGGCGTTTGCCGATGCCAGGCGCGAAGGAATCGTCCACCGTCGAGTGGCACAGCGCGCAGGTGATGCCGACGCGCGTGAGCGTGTCCTTGCCGTTGATGTCCTCGACCGTGCCCCGGACGCCGACCACGGCGTCAAGCTTCAGCAGCGCGACCGTGGTCGCGGGGCTCGTCAGGCTGATGCTGCCGTCCCCAATACCCTGCACGACTTCCGGCGGGAGCGCCTCGGCGTCGACCTTGAGTCCGACTGACAGCGCCGTCACCGGATCGATCGCCGCACTGATGACCTCGTGCATGCGCAGCGTATCCGTCCATTGCGACTCGTCGCCGAACGTGTCGTAGCGGAAGATCTCCTTGCCCTCGGCGACGAGCGCGGCATCGGGCGCGTCGGTGCGCGCGGCGTTCGAGTCGTCACCGCAAGCGGCGAGGAGGAGAGCGGCAAGCGCCACGAGCGGCGCGAGCGGTTTGATCTGTGAACGTGTCGGCATGGCGGCTCACCCATTGGCAAAGACTGCGCAATGGATGCATGCCGCGGGTATTACGTTCCCGTGATGCGCGCCGCACGAACCTGCGCGAGCACGCGCTCGACGATGCGGTCGCAACGCGCGCCGTCGAACGCGAACGCGTCCTCGAAAGCGCCGTCGATCTCGCGCGCGATCGCTTCGCGCAGCAGGCCCTTGGCGCGGAAGAATCGCGTGCGCACGGTAGCTTCGGGAATGCCGAGCGCCTTCGCGGTTTCCTCGACCGTGAAATCCTCGATGCCGCGCAGCATGAACACCGTGCGAAACACATCGGGGAGCTTGTCGATCTTGGCCTCGAGCAGACGTCGCACTTCGCCGCGCACGGCGGCGTGTTCCGGGAGTTCCATCGGTTCTCCGACTCCTGCTGCCGCTTCGCCGCCCAGCTGGATCACTTCGGCCCGGCGCGCGCGTTTGCGCACGCGCGCGATCGATTCATTGACGACAATACGCACGAGCCAGGTGGACAGCCGTGCTTCGCCGCGAAAGTCGCCGATCGAGCGATACGCACGCAGGTATGCCTCCTGGACTGCGTCCTCCGCCTCGGTGTCGTCCTTCAGGATGCTGCGCGCCGTACGATGCAGCGTCTGGTTATGGCGCCGCATCAGGCACTCCAGCGCATTCTCGTCACCCGCGGCAATCCGCCGGGCGATCTCGGGGTCCGACAGGCCGTCGTGCAGCACTTCGAGGGCGGTGGCGTTCATGCGCGTATTCGATGCGGCTCGGACACTTGGCGTTCCCGGGGCGAGGCTGACATTGGACTTCGACCCTGGACTCATGATTAACATTTGACAAGCGATTAATAATGGCAATATATATCGAGAATCTCGATGGATACTGAACTAGCGCGTACTTTCCTGGCGGTCGTCGCGTGTGGCAGCTTCAGCGACGCCGCCGAGCGCCTGCACGTCACCCAGTCCACCGTGAGCAGTCGCATCCAGCGACTCGAGGAAACCCTCGGCGCCGAGCTGTTCGTCCGCAACAAGGCAGGGGCGAGCCTCACGGCGGCCGGGCGGCAGTTCCAGCGTCACGCCTCGCTGCTCATCCGCACGGTCGAGCAGGCCCGTCAGGAAATAGGCACCGTGAGCGGCCTGCGCGCGATGCTGTCGGTCGGCGGTCGCTTCGGTTTGTGGGAGGATCTGCTGCTGCGCTGGCTGCCGACCTTCCGCGCGCTCGTTCCCGACGTCGGAGTGCGCGCGATCATCGGCTTCGAGGACGAGCTGATGATGGCGCTCGTCGAAGGGCGCATCGACATCGCGGTCCTCTACACGCCGCAGGCGAGGCCCGGCCTCACGATCGAGCCGCTGCTCGAGGAGGAACTCGTGATGGTCTCCTCGCGCAAGCATGCCCCGGCGGCGTCCGGCCGCGATTACGTGTATGTCGATTGGGGCCCGGAGTTCCATGCCCACCACAGCAAGGCCTTCCCGGACTACACGGGCTCGGCGCTCACCGTGAACATCGGCTGGCTCGGCCTGCAGCACGTGCTCGGCAGCGGCGGAACCGGTTATTTCCCGGCGCGCCTCACCCGCGCACTCGAGCACGCGGGTCGCGTGCACCGCGTGGCGGACGCGCCCGCCTTCCGGCTGACCGCATACCTGTGTTTTGCGACGAAGATGCAGACCGAGACGCTGATGCTTGCCGCCGATACGATCAGGCGGGTGGCCACGGAGATCTAAAAAAGGCGAACAGCGAACAGCGAACAGATTACAGCCAGAGGCGCGGGCCTTGCGATGCTCTTCTCTGGCTGTAGGCTGTTCGCTGCTCGCTGCTCGCTGCTCGCTGCTCGCTGTTCGCCCTTCAAAGGCTCTACCATGAAATTTCCGCATTTGGCATGGCTTGCCACAATTCTGCCGGTTGTGACGTTTGCCGCGCCCGCCGCGCCGGATCGCTACTCGCTCGTGCATGCGGGGACGTTGCTGGCCGTTCCGGGCCAGCCGCCCGAACGCGAGATGACGATCGTCGTGAAGAACGACCGCATTGCCGGGGTGATGCGCGGGTTCGTCGATGCCGCGGCGGCCGGGCTGCCGCCCGGCACGGCGGTGGAGCTGATCGACCTGCGCGATCGTTTCGTGCTGCCGGGCCTGATGGATGCCCACGTGCACCTGATCCACGAGCCCTCGTTCGCCCGCCGTCGCACCGAGCGCGGCGACCGCAATCCGCCGACGAGTTCCGAGGGCGCCGTCAACGCCATCGTTTACGCGCGGCGCACCCTCGCGGCGGGGTTCACGACGGTCCGCGACCTCGGCTCCGACGACCAGGCGGTGTTCGCGGTCCGCGATGCCATCGACGCCGGGCGCATGATCGGGCCGCGGATCCTCGTCTCCGGCTCGGCGCTCGCCGTGACCGGCGGGCACGGCGACTCACTGTCGCTCGATGACACCGGCGAGGCGCAGCGGCGCCTGGGTGACGGGACCTGCGATGGCCCGGTGGAATGCCGTGCCGCGGTTCGCTACCAGTACAAGCTCGGCGCCGATGTCATCAAGTTCACCGCGACGGGCGGCTTCGGCTCGAATACCGGGCTCGATCCGCAGTTCTTCCCGGACGAGATCGAGGCGATCGTCGCGACGGCCCATCTCCTCGGGCTCAAGGCCGCGGCTCACGCCTATTCGCCGGTCGCCATCCGCCAGGCTGTGCGCGCCGGCGTCGATTCGATCGAACACGGCTTCCTCGTCGACGACGAGGGACTCGCGATGATGAAGAAATCGGGCACCTACCTCGTGCCCACCTTGTCGGCGAGTTACCCGCCGCCGATCTTCAGGATCCCCGACCCCGAGTCGGTGCGCATCCGCAACGAGCACAAGGCCTTCGAGCGCGCCCGCGCCGCCGGCGTGAACATCGCGTTCGGCTCGGACGCGGGCACCTTCGCCCATGGCGACAACGCGAAGGAGTTCGGCCTGATGGTGAAGTTCGGCATGTCGCCGATGGAAGCGATCCGCAGCGCGACGGTCGCGACCGCCGACCTCTTCGGCCTGTCGGCCGAGGTGGGCACCATCGCGCCGGGAAAGTTCGCGGACCTCGTCGCCGTTGCCGGCAATCCGCTCGAAGATGTCGACGCGCTGCTGCAGGTCGATTTCGTGATGCAGGGCGGGCGTGTTGCGAAGCAGGGCGGTCGCATGACCGAACCGTTCACTTATCCGCCGCCTCCGGCTCCATTTTGAAAAGAGTACGCGATGTCACTTTCGATGCACCGACAAGGATTCGTGGTTCTCGCCAGTGCCCTGCTGATTGCAGGAATTGCCGGCGCCCACGAGGGTGAGTCGCACCTGACAGCTGCCGCGGCGCCGCTCGAAGGCGATGCGCTCGCGGTGGCTGTGCTCCTCGGGCAATATGCCGAGGCCATCAGTGCCAACGATCTCGGGCGTGTGCAGCCGCTGCTGGTCGCCGGTGATGCGTTCAGTTATTTCGAGGGCAGCTACGTCAACCGCGGCTGGCAGAGCTACCACGATCATCTCGCCCCCGAGATGGCGATGTTCGAGCAACCGGTCTACCGGATCACGGACCTGCAGCCTTTCGTCAGCGGCGATCTCGCCTATGCAACCTTCTCGTGGGCCATGGACGTGACGGTGAAGAGCCCGCAGTTCGAGGACGGTCGACATCCGGTGTCGATGACAGGCAAGGGCACGGCCGTGCTCAGCCGCGTCGAGGGGGAGTGGCGCATCCGCCATTTGCATACCGCGCAGGCACCGGCACGCAAAGCGGGAGATGCCGGGCACTGAGGACCGTGCGACGCAGGTGCTCCAGCGCCTGTCAGCGAAATATCCAGTAGCCGACGCCCTCGGCATCGAGGAAGGCTTCGGCGCCCGCGCCGCGCAGCATCGCAAGGGTCGAATAGCTGCCGGCCTGAGAGCAGGTGTCGGCCGCGACCGTGACCGAACGCGGGGTGTCGGGCGCCGGCCAGCCGGTGCGGGCGTCGAAGATGTGACCATAGCGCACGCCGTCGATCGTAACGTGCCGCTTCGCGTCGCCGCTCGTCGCGAGGGCGCCGGTCGCGAGCTCGATGCGGCGCACCGCCACCCCCGCCTGTGTCGGCGATTCGATGCCGACCAGCCAGGCGCCGCTCGCCGGCGGCGCGCCCGTGCAGCGCAGGTCGCCGCCGAAGTTCACGAGCACCGGCGCATCCGTGTGCGCGGTGGCAAAGTCGGCGACGCGGTCGACGGCGTATTCCTTGCCGATGCCGCCAAAGTCGATCTCCATGCCTTCCGGCAG
>CAZVNY010000137.1:0-4911 GCA_964628785.1 uncultured Thiobacillus sp. | reverse complement strand
GCCGGGTTGGTGTGCGTGACGCCCTCGCGCGCCACCGCGAGCAGGGTGGCGGCGTGGGTCCTGCGTAGCCAGGCGGAGACCTCGTCTATCGGCTTGTCGACGCAGTCGTCCGGCAGCTCGACCCGGTAGAGTTCCGAGCCCTCGCCGCCCGAGACGATGTCGGTGACGAGCTCGGAGAGCCCCGGGTACATCGCCGACCTGGCCAGCAGGTGCGAGGACAGGACCGATGTGACGAGGAACTCGTCGACGTGGGCGCGGCGGAAGTGCTGAGTGTGCTTCGGGTTGTTGACCTCGACGACGGTGCGCACGTTGGGCGCGACCGACTCGATGGCGAGCACGACGAGTATCGAGTGCATGTCGGCCTCGTCCGTTCCGTCGGAAGGGCACACGATGGCCGAGCGAGCGTGCTCGATCCCGGCGCGTTTCAGGTCGGCCTCCGACGTGTCGGAGCCGCGCACGAAGTAGACGCCGTCGCCGGCGGGGCTCTTCTCGGAGTCGTAGACGAGCACGACGCGGCCGCCGTACTCGTCCTCCTTCAGCTCCTCGATGAGGTTGCGAGCCGTCGCGTTCCAACCGCAGACGACGATGTGGCCCCTGTAACCGGATGCACCCATGCCTTGCCCTTCCTTGAGGAGGAAATCGATCATGAACCCGACCAGCGCGCCGGTGATGGTCGCGACTATCGCGACGCCGAACAGCCCCAACAGCCACCCCATCACCCAGCCGACGGGTCCGGACGCGAACGAGGCGTCGCCCTGGCCGAGCACGGTGGTCGCCGCCCAGTAGAACGACGCGCCGAAGACGGCGAGCGTGTGATCCGTCTCGAACGCCCACACGATCAGCGAGATGAACAGCAGGATGACGACGAGCCCGATCAGGAGGGACCTGAAGAAGCCCGCCTCCATCTGATCCGACAGCCGCCTGAGGTGCCAGCCGACCCGCCGCAAGAACGGGTTCTCGAATAACTTCGCGACGCGAGCTTTCACTTGAGGCATACGATATTGCTGTAATGGACGGTATGCGCGCGGAAAAAGCTCACGCCGCGAGCCTCTCGGGCGGCTCCGAGGCTCGCCTGTCTCTCGTCGTGATCGGCGATCACGTCTGGGACGCGACGCTCCGGAGCGGCCCCGGACTCCTCTCCGGCGGCGATGTCTCCGACGAGGGCGCCGACCGCTACCTGCTCATCGGCCACGCGCTGTCGATCGGGCGTCTGCCGGGAGGCGTGGCGTGAAGCCGCCCGACACCGCCTCCTCGGGACTGCGCGTCGAGCGCCGCGGCGACGTCGCGCTGCTCGTCATCGACCAGCCAGCGCGCCCCGTCAACCTGCTCGACACCGCGCTGCTGGGCGCGCTCTCGCAAGCGGTCGAGGAGCTGGTCGAGGACTCGGGCTTGGTCGGCGCCGTGCTGTGCAGTTCGCGGCCGGGCTCGTTCCTGGCCGGCGCCGACGTTTCCTCCTTCCTCGACTACACCTCGCCGGCCGAGGTCGAGGCGGCCATCGGCCAAGGCAACGCCCTGCTCGGCCGCATCGAGGGTTGCGGCAAGCCGCTCGTCGTCGCGGTCGACGGTGTGTGCCTGGGCGGTGGCACGGAGCTGGCGCTCGCCGGCCGCTACCTCATCGCCAGCACGAGTCCCAAGACGCGCTTCGGCCTGCCGGAGGTGCAGCTCGGCCTCCTGCCGGGGCTGGGCGGCACAGTGCGCCTGCCGGAGCGCGTCGGCCTCACGCTGGCGCTCGACCTCATCCTCACCGGGCGCAACCTGTACGCCAGGCAGGCACGCAGGGCCGGCCTCGCGCACGCGACGGTGCACCCGGAAGGCTTGCTGGAGGCGGCCGTGAAGGCGGCCAGGCTACTGGCCGACGGCGGCCTGCAGGTGCCTAAGCGCAAGCCGAAGCTCGCGCAACGGCTGCTGGAGGAGACGCCGGCGCGCGCCATCGCCTTCGACAGGGCGGCGAAGTCCGTCCGAGAGCGCACTCATGGCAATTTCCCCGCACCGAGGCGGATCCTCGAGGTTCTCGACGCCTGGGCGCGTGGCGGCCGCGAGGCCGGGCTGGACGCCAGCGCCAAGGCTTTCGCGGAGCTCCTCTTCACGCCGGAGGCGCGCGCCCTCATCCACCTGTTCTTCGCCCAGACGGCGGCCAAGAAGAACCCCTTCAAGGGCGAGGCGCTCCCCGTCGAGGCTGTGGCCGTGCTCGGCGCTGGCCTCATGGGCTCCGGCATCGCGGAGGTATCTGTCGCGGGGGGCATGCGGGTGCTCCTGAAGGACCGCGACCTCGATCTCGCCCTCAAGGGGAAGGCGAACGTCTATCGCGGCCTGTCGTCGCGCGTCGGGAAGGGGCGGACCGCGTTCGAGCGCGACCAGCTCGTGGAGCGGGTGAGGCCGGTCGACGACTACGCGAAGGTCGCGGGGGCGCAACTGACCATCGAGGCCGTGCTCGAGGAGCCGGTCTTGAAACGGACGGTGCTGGCCGACGTCGAGCGCGCGACCGCCGGGGAGCGGCACGTGTTCGCCTCCAACACGTCCGCCATCCGCATCGCCGAGATCGCCGAGGGCGCGCTGCGGCCAGAGGCGGTGATCGGCATGCACTACTTCTCGCCCGTGCCGAAGATGCCGCTGCTCGAGATCGTCGTCACCGACCGCACGGCCGACTGGGCCACCGCCACGGCCTTCGAGGTCGGCGCGCGCCAGGGCAAGACGACCATCGTCGTCAACGATGGCCCCGGCTTCTACACGACGCGCGTCCTGTCGTTCTACGTCGCCGAGGCCATGCGTGTGCTGGAGGAAGGTGCGGACCCGCGCGCCCTCGAGGCGGCGATGGTGAGCTACGGCTTCCCGCTCGGGCCGCTGGCTCTCCTCGACGACGTCGGGATAGACGTTGGGGCCAAGATCGAGAAGGTCCTGGAGCCGCTCATGACCGCGCGCGGCCTCGTGCGGAGCCGCGCCAGCGCGGAGCTCGTCGCCGCCGGTTACCTGGGGCGCAAGGCGGGCAAGGGGTTCTACCGCTACGAGGACGGGCGGCGCACGAAGGAGCTGGACACCGAGGCGCTCAGGATCGCGGGGTTCCGCGGGGGTGATAGGCGGGGAGCGGAGGCCGCGACGCGAAGCGGGTCTGACGGCACGAGCGCGGAGCTGACCCAACGCCTGGTCCTGACGTTCGTGCGCGAGGCGGTGCTCTGCCTGGAGGAGGGCGTACTGCGCTCGGCGCGCGACGGCGATGTCGGCGCCGTGTTCGGCCTTGGCTTCCCGCCGTTCCGCGGCGGACCGTTCTTCCTGGTCGATCAAGAGGGCGCCGCTGGCGTGGTGGCGCGCTTGAGCGCGCTTGCCGAGAGGCACGGCGACCGGTTCGCTCCACCGCGAACGCTCGTCGAACTGGCGGAAGCGGGCGGGCGCTTCCACGAGCGCGCGTGAGCAAGCCGGTCGTGACCCTTCTCTTAGCGCATCCGTCAGCGGAGAGCCTGTCAGCCGCGCTGGCGCGCGCCGCCAGGGCCGCGCTGACGGACGCCGACGCGGACGTGCGCATGCACGACCTGTACGCCGACGGCTTCGACCCGCGTATGCCGGCCAGCGAGGTCGGCACCACCGAGTTGGCCGACGAGCTCGTGGCCCGTTACGTCGCCGACGTGCTGGCCACGGATGCCTTCGTGATCGTGCATCCGATCTGGTTCTTCAACGTCCCGGCCATCCTGAAGGGGTGGATCGACCGGGTCATGCGAGAAGGCATCGTGTACGAGCACGGTCCGACCGGCATGGTGGGGCTGCTCAAGGCCAGGTCGGCGCTGCTGGTGAACACCGCCAACGGGGACGAGGAGCTCGAGCGCGGCTTCGGGGGCAACGCGCTCGTCAACCTCTGGGAGCGCGTGATCCTGGGCTCAAGCGGAGTGACCGACTTGAGGCGCCTGCGCTTCGGAGGCGTTGCCCGATCGTCGAGCGAGGTGAGGCGGGCTTGGCTCGCCGAGGTGGACGACGCGGCGCGTTCGCTCGTGGCCGACGTGAAGAGCAGACTAGACATCGGACACGAGTAGCTCCATGCCGCGGTCCGGGGAGCGTGAGGGGTTGTTCGACGACCTGGTGCGCTTAGGCGCGCGTCCCTCCGTCAGGGCTGGTCGTCCGGGCGCACCGCCGCGATCCGTGCCACTCCCACCTCGATGCTGGCCACGAGGAAGTCGTTCAGGCTCACGTCGAGCGCGGCCGCCGTGATGGCTGCCTTCCTATGCAGGTCGGGCGGCATACGGAGCAAGACCTTTCCCGAGAACGGCTTGGCCGGCTCCACCCCACGCGTGGCGCAGTCGAGCAGGTAGCCGTCGACGGCGGCGTGGAACTCGCGCCGTAGCTGTGCGACCGCCGGGGCGGAGAAGATGATGTCTTCCCGGAGATCGATGACCTCCCCGCGCAGCAGGCTGCTCGCGTCGTCGTAGATGACCTTCGCCGTGTAGCCCTGGTGGCGCATCATGCCGGTCCTCGCCCCCGACGCTGGTTGAGCGGTCTTGGGTTGCGCGGGCCTCTGCGTAGCCGGTCGCTTGGGGATGCCGACACCTCCGCGCTTGGGGGGCGTCTTGGCGTTCGGGTTCGGGCTCAAGGAGGGCCTCCGCTCGCGCGATCATCAATGATATCTAAAGACAGTATCATCGAATCTTCTGAGTGACCGGCCGCTCCGGAGCCGACCCGCGTCCGGTGGGTGGTCGGGGGTCTCCGCGGGCCATAGGTCTCTACGAGCATGAGGAAGAATGATATCGAATGCCGGTATTGAATACAAGGCCGGCGAGTTCACGGCTCCAGGACCTGCTCGGGCGGCATGAGCCTCGCGGGCTTGCAGGATGGCGCGGTGGCGGGCGAACCTTGGGCATGCTCGTGTTCGATGCCGCCGAGACCGCCGCCCTTCTCCCGTACCCGGAGCTCGCCGCCGAGATAGCCGCC
>CAZVNY010000136.1:0-4916 GCA_964628785.1 uncultured Thiobacillus sp. | reverse complement strand
ACCCCGGTTGACCGATAAGAAGGGCGGGCTGGATCCCGCCCTTTTTCATGCCGGCAGCGGACAGGTCACACAGGAGGACACATGGGGTTTTTGAACAATCTGAAGATCGGCACCCGGCTCATCCTGCTCACCGCCATCACCTCCACCCTCCTGCTCATCGTCGGCCTCACCGGTATCTGGGGCATGCAGCAAAGCAGCCAGGCCCTGGCCCAGGTCTATGACCGGCACCTGCTGTCCATCAACCAGCTGCAACAGGTGCGGGTGAGCCAGTTCCAGATCCGCAATGAGATCTACAAGGCCCGCCTGGCGGAAGACAGTTTTGCCGCCATGGAGATCTTCGATGGCATAGACAAACGCATCCGCAGCATCGGCGAATCCCTGGAGGCCTACCAGAAGCAGACCCTGTCTGCCGAGGAACAGGCCCTTCTGGAGCAGTACCTGGCCATGCGCATGCGTTTTGGTGTGGAAGGCATCGCCAGGATCCGGGACCTGCTCAACGCGGAAGACTTTGCCGGCGCCGATGCACACGCCGCCCAGGTCCTGGACCCCCTGTTCAGCCAGGTCCAGATGACCACCGACGCCCTCATCGACCACCTGACCCGGGAAGCCGGGGCCTACCGGGGCAAGACCGAGCAGTTGGCCCACATGCTCAACACCAGTGCCATCGTGGTGGTGCTGGTGGGCCTCATCCTGGCCATAGCCCTGGGCCTGGTGATCCGCCGCTCCATCGTACAGGGGGCCCTGCATCTGGAAAAGGCCGCCAGTCGCCTGGCCCAGGGGGATCTCAGCGGCCAGGTGCAGATCATGGGGCGGGACGAGCTGGCCCAGGTGGCCCAGGCCTTCAACCACATGTCCACGGAATTCGCCCAGATCGTGGGGGATATCCGCAGCGTGGCGGACAAGGTCAACCATGCAGCCATCCACACCAGCGCCAACAATCAGACCGTGGCCGAGTCTTCCAGCCAGCAGGAGGCCTGCGCCCAGAACGCCAGCAATGCCACCGGCAGCCTGACCACGACCCTGGGGGAGGTGGACCACAGCATCGTCAACATGGTGCGCCTGGCGGACCAGGCCAGCGAACTGGCCCACATGGGCCAGCAGGTCATCGCCGAGGCCGTGGGGGATATCGAATCCATTTCCCGGTCGGTGAACCAGACCTCCGGGGTCATCAGCTCTCTGGGCAATCACTCCAGCGTCATCGGCAATATCGTCGCGGTCATCAAGGACATTGCCGACCAGACCAATCTGCTGGCCCTGAACGCCGCCATCGAGGCCGCCCGGGCCGGGGAGCAGGGGCGTGGCTTCGCGGTGGTGGCGGACGAGGTGCGCAAACTGGCGGAGCGCACCACCCGGGCCACGGACGAGATCTCTTCCACCATCCGCACCATCCAGGCAGAGACCACCCAGGCGGTGGACACCATGGAGATCGCCCAACAGGAGGTCTGCCAGGGAGTGGCCAAGGCCCGCCAGGGAGACCAGGCCATCGTCGAGATCAACACCGCCGTGAGCAACCTCACGCAAAGCATCCATGCCATCAATGGCATTTGTGCGCGCCAGGAAGAGGCCCGCCGGGAGATCGCGCAACGCGTTCAGGACATCCTGGGCATGGCCAGGAACAACCGCTCTGCCGCCCAGGGGTCCGCCATCGCCGCCCTCTCCCTGACGGAGCTGTCCGGGCTTCTGCGCACCGCAGTGAGCCGCTTCCAGCTGGGAACCTGAGGCCCGTTCAGGGGCCAAACCGGGGCCTGTGCATACAGCGCCCCTATAATCACCCCATGCAATCCTCCCGCCCCCATCCCACCAAACCACCGCAGATAGCGTCCCGCCCCCGGCTGCGAGCGCCCCGGCGTCACCGCATCCTGGTCTGTCTGAGCCTGACAGGACTGGTCTGCTCCGGCGGCAGCCAGGCGGAGATCTACAAGTTCGTGGACGACAACGGCATGGTGACCTACACCAACATGCCCCGCCCCGGGATCAAACCCCAGACCGTGATCCCCGACGTACTCACCGCCGGGGGGAGCAGGACGGCCCCGGCCACCACCAGCACACGTAAACCCTCCGCCCGCAGCAGCACCACCCCCGCCTATTTCCCCCGGGTGGACCTGGGCACGCAACGCAAGCGGGACGACATGCGCCGGCAACTGCTGGAAGAAGAGCGCAACAGCGAGGCGCGCAACCTGACTGCCGCCCGCGCTGCCCTGGCCCAGGGCAGCCGGCAACCCGGGGCGGACGTGAAACGCTTGCAGGATGCCGTGCGTCTGCACGAAAAGAACATCGAGATGCTGAACAAGGAGCTCTCCCATATCCGTTGAGCCCGACGGCCAAGCCCTGCCTGCCTGCTAAAATCCGCATCCCATTCCTCCACCCTGTTGCCCGGCCTGCCAGATCATGCGGATCACCCAATTCTTTCTCTCCACCAGCAAGGAAGCCCCCGCCGAAGCGGAACTCATCAGCCATAAGCTCATGCTGCGGGCCGGCCTGATCAAGCGCCTGGGCTCGGGCCTGTATACCTGGATGCCCCTGGGCCTGCGCGTGCTGCGCAAGGTGGAGGCCATCGTGCGCCAGGAAATGAACCGGGCCGGGGCGGTGGAACTGCTCATGCCGGCGGTGATCCCCGCCGAGCTGTGGCAGGAGTCCGGCCGCTGGGACGTGTTCGGGCCCCAGATGCTGAAGATCAAGGACCGGCACGAGCGGGACTTTCTCTTCGGCCCCACCCACGAGGAGGTCATCACCGACGTCGCCCGCAGGGAAATCCGCTCCTACCGCCAGATGCCGGTGAACTTCTACCAGATCCAGAGCAAGTTCCGGGACGAGATCCGGCCCCGCTTCGGGGTCATGCGGGCACGGGAATTCATCATGAAGGATGCCTATTCCTTCCATGCCTCGGCAGACAGCTTGGATACCACCTATCAGGCCATGTATGCCTGTTACAGCCGCATCTTCACCCGCCTGGGTCTGAAGTTCCGGGCCGTGGCCGCGGATACCGGCGCCATCGGCGGTTCCGGCTCCCACGAATTCCACGTGCTGGCGGATTCCGGCGAGGACGCCATCGCCTTCTGCCCCGACTCGGATTACGCCGCCAACGTGGAAATGGCCGAGGCCCTGGCCCCCGCCACGTCCCGGCCTGGGGCCACGGAAGCACTGCGGGATGTGGACACCCCCAGACAGACCACCTGCGAAGAGGTGGCCGCCCTGCTGGACATCCCCCTGCAGCGCACCGTCAAGCTCATCGCCCTCATGGCCGGGGAACGCCTGCATGTCCTGCTCCTGCGGGGAGACCACAGCCTCAACGAGGTGAAGGCCAGCAAGCTGGAGGGCCTGGAGGATTTCCGCTTTGCCAGCGAAGAGGAGATCCGCGCCCGCTTCAACTGCCCCCCCGGCTTTCTCGGCCCCCTGGGCCTGGATCGCAACCGCATCCGGGTCATTGCCGATCGCAGCGTGGCAGTCATGGCGGACTTCGTGTGCGGCGCCAACAAACCGAAATTCCACACCGCCGGGGTCAACTGGGGCCGGGACCTGCCGGAGCCGGACCTGGTGGCGGATATCCGCAACGTCGTGGCCGGAGACCCCAGCCCCGACGGCCAGGGCAGCCTGGAGCTGTGCCGGGGCATCGAGGTGGGACACATCTTCAAGCTGGGCACCAAATATTCCCAGGCCCTGAACGCCAGCTTCCTGGATGAGGCGGGCCAGAGCCGCAGCATGATCATGGGCTGCTATGGCATCGGCGTGTCCCGCATCGTCGCCGCCGCCATCGAGCAGAACTTCGACACACGGGGCATCCTCTTCCCCCAGGCCATCGCCCCCTTCGAACTGGCAGTGGTGCCCCTGGGACTGGGGCGCAGCGAGGCCGTGCGGGAGGCGGCGCAAGCCTTCTATAATGAAATGCTCGCCGCGGGCGTGGACGTGGTCATGGACGACCGGGACGAGCGCCCCGGGGTGATGTTCGCCGACATGGAACTCATCGGCGTCCCCCACCGGGTGGTGATCAGCGATCGGGGCCTGAAGGCAGGCCAGATCGAATATCAGGGGAGAGGGGATGCCGCTGGCACGCAACTTGCTCAATCAGAGGCAGCCCGTGTGATTCTGGAGAAGATAAAGGCATGTCGAGACTTGCAGTAAAGCTGCTGGCAACGACCCTCACGGCCCTGGGCCTGCAGGCGGGCAGCGCCTTGGCCGGCAAGCAGCAGTACGAACCCCTGGCCGCCAGTGTCAAGGCCCGCCTGTCCAAGGCCGTGGCGGATGCGGCTGTCGAAAAAGCGGCATTTGCCGATTCTTCGAGCGTACGTCTTTGGCTGCGGGAGATGTCCACCCGGCTGACCCGCTACATTCCGGACCCGGAATTCCGCGAGGACTTCCTCAACACCCTGCATTACGAGGCCATCCGCGCCGGCCTGGATCCGGAACTCATGCTGGGGCTCATCGAAGTGGAAAGTGGCTTCAAGAAGTACGCCGTCTCCAGCGCCGGGGCCCGGGGCTTCACCCAGGTCATGCCTTTCTGGGTGGACACCATAGGCTCCCGGGAACAGAACCTGTTTCACCTGCGCACCAATCTGCGCTACGGCACCACCATCCTGCGCCACTACCTGGATATCGAGAACGGTAATCTGTTCCGTGCCCTGGGGCGCTACAACGGCAGTCTGGGCAAGGCAGAATACCCCGAGATGGTCTACGCCGCCTGGCGCAACCACTGGACCTATGGCCTGCCCCCCAAGGGCCGGGCCGCCCCCCGCAAAACCGGCAGCATCTCCTATTGAGGGTCCCGGGCCGGCCCACTCCCGGACGGGAGCAGGCGGGTCTGACTGCAAGTCACATGCGCTTCTGAGGCAATGGGGGTGGGGCGACGGAGGGGAATCGAACCCCCGACAACTGGAGCCACAATCCAGTGCTCTACCAACTGAGCTACCGCCGCCACCGGA
>CAZVNY010000135.1:0-4974 GCA_964628785.1 uncultured Thiobacillus sp. | reverse complement strand
GCCCTGGTGGACGACGTCATGACCAGCGGCACCAGCCTGCACGAACTGGCCAGGGCGGCAAAGAAAGCGGGGGCGGCCCGGGTCAGCGTCTGGGTGGTGGCCCGGGCCCTATGAGGCGCTAACCCGGCCGGGCAGCAGGCGAATGGCGGCAGCATTGCTCCAGGAGAAGCACTTTTCCGCCGCCGCCTGCCAGGGCAGCCAGAGATAGTTCAGGTGCTCCCGGGGGGCGAGACGGATGTCCAGGGGTAGCGGCACCTGCAGGCCGAAGACGTGTTCCGTGTTGTGGGTGACACCGGGGGCGTAGCGCTTGCGCCAGCGCGCGAAGAGCTCGAATTCGTATTGCTGCCGCCAGTCCGTGAGCACATAACGGCTCGCGTCCAGGCCGGTTTCCTCCCCCACCTCGCGCACGGCGGTCTGCCAGGGGCTTTCCCCCGGATTCAGGCTGCCCGTCACCGACTGCCAGAAGTCCGGCGCATCCGCCCGCTCCAGCAGCAGCACCTGCAGATCCGGGGTGTGGATCACCACCAAGACGGAAATCGGGAGCTTGTAGCGGGGCTCTACCAAGACGGTGACTCCCTCCACACCCCCATGGAGGCCCGCCTCAGCGCCGGCCCGGGCGTGGGGGCGTTTCCGCCGGCCCGGCCGGGTTGAGTTGGGCATACAGGGTGGCCACCCGGTCCATCACCTCCAGGATGCGTTCACTGGTGGTGGCCACGTTGGCGGCATAGGTGGGGTCTTTGACACCGGCCTTCTGCTGATGCAGGGCCTGGTCGAAAAAGACCCACTGCATGCGCGCCAGCTCCAGCTCGCTGCGGATCTTGGCCGTATTCTCCGGGGCCCGCTCCAGGGCATCCATGGCACTGAGGAATTCCCGCCGGGCGGTCTCCGCCTCCGCATCCATGCCGGCTACACTGATGCCCCAGCGCTGAAACATGTAGAACTTGGCCAGACGCTGGGACAGCATGCGCTGGCGGCCGGCGATGTTCACCAGGCGGCCCACGCTGCCGGTGGCCAGCAGCTCCAGCTGGGTCGTGCCCAGATGGGCCAGCCGCAGGGCGTCCTCGTTGATCCGGGAGATCTGACGTGCGTTCTCCAGACTGGGGCTGCCGGAGAGCAGCTGACGGTAGCGTCGCCAGACGCCCTCCAGCTCTGCATAGGTGGCGCGGATGTCATCCTGCGGGGCATAGGCCTTGAGCTCGTCCAGATGCTCCTGGTAGAGCTTCATGGAGGCCTCCAGGATGCGGCGGGACTGGGGCACCAGGATGTCCTGGCCCAGCTGGCAATAGGTCTTGGCCATGCGCTGGGACAGCATGCGCAGGCGACCGGCCTTGTTGATGGCGTCGTTCAGGTTGGCTACGGCGGCCCGGGCCGGTGCCAGGGGCACAAGCAGGCTTGCGAGCAGGACCCCTCCCCCGCCCAGGAACTTTCTGCGTGATATTTTCGGCATTGCTGCGCTTTCTTGGCTGGGTCAAAAACGGACGCCGGAAACCTTACCCGATTTGCCGCGCAACCGCACGGAGCCGTGCAGGGCCTTGCGTTTAGAATGGCGCCTGCCCATGACCACTGCCATGCCCTGCCTCCTGATGCCACACCCACCCGGACCCGCCGATGCCGCCATGGGGTGGCCAGCCAGGCGCACGCGTGACGAGGGCGTGGGAAAGAAGCCGTGCAGCGGTCCCAGGCCCGGGGCTTCGGGCACCGGGACGTCAAGATGAGTGCACCCGCAGCGACCGCCCACACCCCCATGATGCAGCAGTATCTGCGCATCAAGGCCCAGCACCCGGACATGCTGGTGTTCTACCGCATGGGGGACTTCTACGAGCTGTTCTACGGGGATGCGGAGAAGGCGGCCCGTCTGCTGGACATCACCCTCACCACCCGGGGCCAGTCCGCGGGCCAGCCCATCCCCATGGCGGGGGTGCCCTTCCACGCGGCGGAACAGTATCTGGCACGCCTGGCCCGTCTGGGGGAATCCGTGGCCATCTGCGAGCAGATTGGTGACCCCAGGACCAGCAAGGGTCCGGTGGAGCGTCAGGTGGTGCGCATCGTCACCCCGGGCACCCTCACCGACGAGGCCCTGCTGGAAGACAAGACGGATGCCCTCATGCTGGCCATCGCCCCGGGGCCCGGCGAGCTGGGCCTGGCCTGGCTCACCCTGTCCAGCGGCCACTTTGCCGCCAAGGGCATTACCCCGGATCGGCTGGCGGCGGAACTGGCCCGCCTGGGCCCCCGGGAGATCCTGCTGCCGGAGGGCTTTGCCGACCCCGTCCTGACGGGCCTGAAGACGGCCCTCGCCCGCCGCGCCGACTGGCAGTTCGATGCCCAACGGGGCCGCCAGCTGTTGTGTGCACACTTCGGCACCGTGGACCTCGCCGGCTTCGGCCTGGAAACGGCCCCCCTGCTTCAGGCTGCCGCCGGCCTGCTACTGGACTACGCCCGCCACACGCAAAGAACCGCCTTGCCCCATGTGGCGGGCATCCGCCTGGAGCAGGACAGCGAGTACGTGCTCCTGGACGCCGCCGCCCGGCATACCCTGGAGATCTCCGAGACCCTGCGGGGTGAGGCGGCCCCCACCCTGTTCTCGGAACTGGATACCTGCCGCACCGCCATGGGCAGCCGCCTGCTGCGCCACTGGCTGCACCATCCCCTGCGTGCGCGCAGCCGGCTGCGTGGGCGCCAGGCCGTGTTGGCGGCCCTGATGCAGGCCCCTGCCGTGTGCGCTGCCGTGCAGGACCAGCTCAAGGGCATGGCGGATCTGGAGCGCATCGCCGCCCGAGTGGCCCTGCAAAGCGCCCGTCCTCGGGACCTGGCCGGCCTGCGCGACGGCCTGCTGCGTCTGCCCCGCCTGGAAGCTGCCCTGGGTCCGGCGGGAGAGGCCCTCTCCGGCCTCTGTGCGGACTTCGCCTTTCCGGCCGCCCCCCTGGAGCACCTGCGCCAGGCCCTGAAAGCGGAACCCGGCCTGGTGTTGCGCGAGGGTGGGGTCATCGCCGATGGCTTCGACGCCGAGCTGGACCAGTTGCGCCAGCTGCAGTCCGGCTGCGGCGACTTCCTCATGCAGCTGGAGGCCCGGGAGCGGGAACGTACCGGCATTGCCAACCTGCGTGTGGAATACAACAAGGTGTCCGGCTTCTTCATCGAGGTGAGCCGGGCCCAGGCGGACAAGGTGCCGGCGGACTATCACCGGCGCCAGACCCTGAAGAATGTGGAGCGCTACCTCACCCCGGAGCTGAAGGCCTTCGAGACCGACTACCTGTCTGCTGCGGAACAGGCCCTGGCCCGGGAAAAACTCCTCTACGAGGCCCTGCTGGCCCACCTGGCCCGGCACATGGCGGAGCTGCAGCGGGTGGCCCACACGGTGGCGAAGGCGGATCTGCTCAGCGCCCATGCCCGTCTGGCCCTGGAACGGCATTACGTGCTGCCCGGCTTCAGCGACGACTGGGGCCTGAGCATCCGCCAGGGCCGTCACCCGGTGGTGGAAACCCGGGTGGAGAGCTTCATCGCCAACGACCTGGAACTGGACAGGGGACGACGCATGCTGCTCATCACCGGTCCCAACATGGGGGGTAAATCCACCTACATGCGCCAGGTAGCCCACATCGTGCTGCTGGCCTGCTGCGGCCTGACGGTGCCGGCGGAGGCGGCCCGCATCGGGCCCATCGACCAGATCTTCACCCGGGTGGGTTCCTCCGATGACCTGGCCGGCGGGCGCTCCACCTTCATGGTGGAGATGACCGAGACCGCCGGCATCCTGCACGGCGCCACGCAGCACAGCCTCATCCTCATGGACGAGATCGGCCGGGGCACCTCCACCTTCGACGGCATCTCCATCGCCTGGGCCGTGGCCCGGCACCTGGCGGACAAGACCCGGGCCTACACCCTGTTTGCCACGCATTATTTCGAACTCACCCAGCTCACCCAGGAATTCCACAGCCTGGCCAACGTGCACCTGGATGCCGTGGAGACCCCCGCCGGTCTCACCTTCCTGCACGCCGTGGCGGAAGGCCCCGCCTCCCAGAGCTACGGCCTGCAGGTGGCCAGGCTGGCCGGTGTGCCTGCCCCGGTCATCGCCGCCGCGCGGCGCAAGCTGGTGCTGCTGGAAAACCAGCAGATCGCCCCATCGGTACAGGGAGAGCTCTTCGCCCCCATGCTGCCGCCCGAGCCCGTACCCTCCCCGGTGGAAGACCGCCTGGCGGGCCTGGAGCCGGACGAGCTCTCCCCCCGACAAGCCCTGGAAGCCCTGTATGAGCTCAAGGCCCTGGCCACAGCCCGGGACTGACGATCATGCCGAGACCCATGCTTAGGGAAACGCTGAACGAATCCATCGCCGCCTTTGCGAGCGCAGCGCGGCAAACCAGAATCCGTGCGAAAGCAATGACTTCTGGATCACCACGTCGCTTCACTCCGTACGATGACGGATGTAATCAGCGTCACTGAGAGGAGAACACACCATGCCCGAATCCGATTCCAGCCCCGTCTTCTGCCCGCCCCGACGGGCGCCGGACTACAGCCAGGTGCGCAGCATCGACCTGAATCCCGAGCCCATGCCCGCCGACTACCGTGCGGCCATGAAGCTGGCGGAGAAACTGGCCGGGGAGACCCTGGGCGAGAACATGCTCATCTCCTGGTACGATCGGGACCGGGACTTCGAATCCCCCCAGCACAGCAGCGAGTGCCACCAGGACAGCGATGTGCCTGGCTATGTGGACTACGGCATCAACCACGGCGCCCGCCTGAAGGTGGACATCGGCGGCGGCCGCTTCGTGTTCTTCTTCATGCCCCTGGAGGGGCTCTGAGGCCATGGACCGGGACCCCTATGCGGAACTGGTGTGGCAGCTTGGCCGCCTGCCCGGCGGCATGGACGCCGCCCTGCCTGACTTCTTCGGCAGCCTCCTGGGCAAGCCTCCAGAAATCACCCCGCTTGGGGAGCGCTGGACCCTGGCGGACGATGTCTGTCTGGAACTCCAAGAGCGGCAG
>CAZVNY010000134.1:0-4975 GCA_964628785.1 uncultured Thiobacillus sp. | reverse complement strand
TCCAGGCGAGATACGGCCAGGAAGGAAAGGCGCACTTCCTGCCGGGCGACTACGATGGGTCATCGGTGCGCGTCGGCCCTTACCGCTTCGCGTACGAGCAGGCCTTCCCCAAGGGGAAGGCGACCGTGATGGTCAGGCCCGAGGCCGTGAGGCTCGCCACGGCCGCCGAGGCCGAGCGCCAAGCGGCGGCAAGCGCCGGCGGTGCCGAGCCCGGGTACTTGCCCGCCACCGTGAAGGCCGTCAGCTACCTCGGGGTGGTGAGCGAACTGCTCCTAGACACGCCGCTCGGCGAGCTCGCCTCCAGTGTCTCGGGCGAGGGGCGCAGCCGCTTCCTGCGAGGCGACAACGTCCAGGTCACGTTCCACACGGCCGGGGTCTACCTGTTGCCGGAGGGGGGAGAGACCGGCGCATGAGCACGGTTGGGCCTAGGGTGCGGCTGACCGCCGGGCAGGCGATCGTCAAGTTCCTCGCCGCGCAGTCCTCGGAACGCGACGGGGTCCGCAGGCGGCTCGTGCCTGGGATGTTCGCCATCCTCGGGCACGGCAACGTGACCGGTCTCGGCCAGGCCCTGCAGGAGCTCGGGCCTGAGGTCGACATGCGCGCATACCGGCCCCAGAACGAGCAGGCCATGGTGCACGCGGCCGCCGCGTTCGCGAAGCACACCGACAGGCTGCAGACGCTCGCGTGTACGGCCTCCATCGGCCCCGGCTCGACGAACATGCTCACGGGCGCGGCCGGCGCGACCATCAACCGCCTGCCCGTCCTCCTCTTCCCGTCCGACTACTTCGCCAACCGCATCCCCGACCCCGTGCTGCAGCAGCTCGAGCATCCGCTCGAACACGACGTGAGCGTCAACGACACCTTCCGACCCGTCTCGCGCTTCTTCACGCGGGTCACGCGGCCGGAGCAGCTCCTCTCGGTTCTGCCCGAGGCCATGCGCGTCCTGACCGACCCGGCCGAAACGGGCGCGGTCACGATCGCGCTCCCGGAGGACGTGCAGACGGAGGCGTACGATTGGCCCGCGGAGTTCTTCGCCGAGCGCGTGTGGCGCGTGCGGCGCCCCGAGCCGGAGCCCGAGCTCGTCGCCGAGGTCGGCAGGCGCCTGGCACGGGCGCGGCGGCCCCTCGTCGTCTGCGGCGGCGGCGTGATCTACTCGGGCGCCAGCATGGAGCTCGCGGCGTTCGCGCGGCGCTACGGCGTGCCGGTGGTGGAGTCGCAGGCCGGCAAGGGCGCTCTGCCGTGGGACCACCCGAGCAACGTGGGCGCGGTCGGAGCGGCCGGCGGGCTAGCCGCCAACCGCCTGGCCGCCACCGCCGACCTCGTCATCGCCATCGGCACGCGCCTCGGCGACTTCGTAACGGCCTCCAAGACGGCCTTCCAGGACCCCGCCGTGGAGTTCGTGAGCATCAACGTCGTGCCGGCCGACGCTGGCAAACTACGGAGCTTGCCGCTCGTCGCCGACGCCAAGCGCGCCCTAGCGTGCCTCGGCGCGGAACTGGCGTCGGCCGGCTGGACCGGCGCCCCGACCGGCTGGCGGGAGCGCGTGGCCGCCCTCAAGGCGGAGTGGGACGGCGTTGTCGACGACCTGCGGGCCGGCAAGGGCCTCGCGGCTACCCGCGGTGGGGTCGACCCGGGCGAGCGCTTGGCACTGGCAGATGCCGGCGTGCCGGACGACCGCCTGGCGCAGTCCGAGGTCATCGGCATCGTCAACGACGCGGTCGGCGGTCACGCCACCGTCGTATGCGCGGCCGGCAGCATGCCCGGCGACCTGCTGAAGCTGTGGCGGCCGGAGGACCCGAAGGCGTATCACCTGGAGTACGGCTACTCGTGCATGGGCTACGAGATCCCGGCCGGCATCGGCGTCAAGCTGGCCGAACCGGAGCGCGAGGTCGTCGTCATGATCGGCGACGGCTCCTACCTGATGATGAACAGCGAGATCGTGACGGCGCTCGCCGAGGGGCTGCGCTTCACCATCGTGCTGGTCGACAACCACGGCTTCCAGTCCATCCACGGCCTGCAGCGTGCCTCGGGCACACCGTCGTTCCTCAACGAGCTGCGGGGGCGGGCGGCCGGGGCGGACGGGCTTCACGGGCCGTACCAGAGCGTCGACTACATGGCGCATGCCGCGGCGCTCGGCGCCAACGCCCTCTTCGCGCCCACCCCGGAGGCGCTGCGCGAGGCGCTCGCTGCCGCGCGGACGGCGGACCGGCTTTCCGTGATAGTGGTGCCGGCGCACCCGGAGAAGCGCGTGCCCGGCTTCGAGGGCTGGTGGGACGTGCCGATCGCCGAGGCGACCGACCAGGAGAACGTGCGCGCCGCCAGGTGGGAGTACGAGCGCGGCAGGGCGAAGCAGAGGACGGTATGAGCGAGGCGAGCAAGCGCGGCCAGACCGGCCGCGGGTGGGGCGGGTTCGGTGGCCCCGGGTCCGGCAACCGCGTGGGCGTCGGCCCCATCGGCTGGGTGAACGACGACATCCGGGGGTGGGGACCCGAGTACACGGCCGAACGCGTCATGCGCGAGATGGCCGAGCTGGGCTTCGCGGCATCCGAGATGAGCTACGTCTACCCGCAGGAGCCGACGGCGCTGCGCGCGGCGTTGGCCGAGCACGGGCTCGTGCTGGCCGGCGCCTACCGGTGGACGAACTTCGCCCACGCGGAGTTCCTCGAGGACGAGCTTGCGGCCGCGCGTGCTCACGTCGACTTCTGCCGCGCCGCGGGGGCCGCCTTCGCCAACCTCGCCGAGGGCGGCGGCTCCCTGCACTGGGATAAGCGGGGACAACGGAGCGCGGTGGAGCGCCTGAGCGACGAGCAGTGGGCCCGGGTATGCGCCGCGTTCGACGCGATCGGCGCCTACGCGCGCGGGCTCGGCGTTGCCATGTGCGTGCATCCGCACGGCGGCACGGCCATCGAGAAGCCGGCCGAGATCGAGCGCCTGTTCGCCTCGACCGACCCTGAGCTCGTGGGCTACTGCCTCGACACGGGCCACATCGCATACGGCGGTGGCGACCCGGGTGCGGTGACGAGGCGCTTCGCCGAGCGCGTCGGCTACGTCCACCTCAAGGACGTGCGCGCCGACGTGCTGGCGCGCGTGAGGCGCGACGGTCTCTCGTTCGTCGAGGCCGTGAAGGCCAACGTCTTCTGCACGCCCGGAGCGGGGGCGCTCGACTTCGACCCCGTGATGGCCGCGCTGCAGGGCGCCGGCTACGCGGGCTGGTACATCGTGGAAGCGGAGCAGGACCCGGCGGTGCACGACCCCTACCGCATGTCGGGGGCGGCCCGCGAGTTCCTCCGCGACGAGTACGGGTTGTGAGCGTGCCGCTCGTCTCGCTGCTGGTCGCGCCAAGGAGCTTCGGATGAGCGTGGGCAAACCAGTCGTTGAAGGTAGCATCGGTTTCGCCGTCATCGGGGCGGGCAGGATGGGCAAGCTGCACGCCCGGCATCTAGCGGGGGCCGTCGACGGCGCCCATCTCGTGCGCGTCGTCGACGCGGACGGGGCCGCGGCCGCGCGCGCGGCTTACGGCGGTGCGGCGTCGGGGACCGACCTCGCCGCTGCCCTCGCCGACCCGGCCGTGCGGGCCGTGGTCATCGCCTCCCCGACGACGTTGCACGCGGAGCACCTCATGGCCGCCGCCCGCGCCGGCAAGGCGATCTTCTGCGAGAAGCCCGTCGCCCAGGACCTGGAGAGCACCGCGGCGGCGCTCGCGGTCGTGGCTGAAGCCGGGGTGCCGTTCCAGATCGGTTTCAACCGGCGCTACGACCCTGGCTACGCCGAGGTGGCGCGCAGCGTGCACGCCGGCGAACTCGGACGCGTCGAGATGTTCCGTAGCCAGTCCTCCGACCCGACACCGCCCCCCGAGGAGTACGTGGCCACCTCGGGCGGCATCTACGTCGACTCGGTCATCCACGACATCGACATGGCGCGCTTCGTGGCCGGCGAGGTGACGCGCGTGACGGCTCTCGGGCGCGTGCTCGTCGCCCCCTACCTGGAGAAGCACGGCGACGTCGACACGAGCATCCTCACCCTCGAGTTCGCCTCCGGCGCCATCGGCGTGCTGCAGAACACGCGCCGCACCGCCTACGGCTACGACCTGCGCGTCGAGGTCCACTGCGAGCGCGGCAAGGTCGTGTCCGAGGCCGAGCGCGCCACCAACGTGTGGCGCTACGGCGAGGGCGGCATCCGGGGCGACTACGTCTACTACTTCCTGGAGCGCTTCCGCGACGCCTACCTCGTCGAGGTGCAAGCGTTCGTGAGTGCCGTGCTGGCGGGCGAGCGGCCGACGCCCGGTCCGGAGGATGCCATCGGGTCGTTGCGTGTGGCCGTGGCGGCGCGAGCCAGCCTCCAGCGCGGCGAGCCGGTCGCTGTGAGCGAGTTCGGCCCGGGCTGACGTTGATGCGCGAGTCCATCCGGCGACACCCGCCTACCAGGCGCACCGCGCCACGGGCCCATGTTCTGGGTTCTGCCCTGCCAAGGTGGGCATAGCGAGGAGTGAGCGACATGGAGCACAAGGTCCCTTACCAGCCGTCCAGCACGAGGGGCGTCGAGATCGTGCCGGCGCGCGCCGGCTGGAAGTACCTGGGGTTCGAGACGCGTCGCGCCGCGGCGGGGGAGACGCTCGAAGGCCGCACCGAAGGGGTCGAGCTCTGCCTGGTCGTGCTGGCCGGCGACGCGACCGTCGAGGCCGCCGGCGAGTCGCGGTCTTTCCGCGGACGCGCCGGGGTGTTCGCCGGCCTGCCCCACGCCCTCTACCTGCCACCGGGGTACGCCTGGCGCGTGCTGGCGGCCTCGGACGTCGAGATCGCCCTGGCCACCGCGCCGGCCGAGGGGCGGCTGCCGCCCCGCTTCATCGCGCCGGAGGACGTCAAGGTCGAGATCCGCGGCGGACACAACGTCACGCGTCAGATCAGCCACCTGATCGACCCCGGCGGCGCCGAGAAGCTCCTCTGCGTCGAGGTCTACACCCCCTCCGGCAACTGGA
>CAZVNY010000133.1:0-4985 GCA_964628785.1 uncultured Thiobacillus sp. | reverse complement strand
ACCCGTGTCTGAGGCACCCATCCGCACCCTGACCGTATTCGGCACCCGCCCCGAGGCGATCAAGGTGGCCCCCCTGATCGCCGAGCTGGAACGTCACCCAGGCCGCATCGAAAACCGCAACTGCCTCACCGGGCAGCACAAGGACATGGTGGCGCCCCTCATCGAGCTCTTCGGTATCCGCGCCGACTACCAGCTGGACCTCATGCGAGAAAACCAGACCCTGGAACACATCACCACCAGCGTGCTCACGGAGGTGGGCAGGATCCTGCGCGCGGAAAAGTTCGATCTGCTCCTGGTGCAGGGCGATACCTCCACGTCCATGGCCGCCGCCCTGGCCGCCTTTTATGCCGGCGTGAAGGTGGGTCACGTGGAAGCGGGGCTGCGTACCTTCGACAAGTACCACCCCTACCCGGAAGAGGCCAATCGCAAGATCATCGATGCCGTGGCCGACCTGTTCTTTGCCCACAGCGACAAGGCCCGCCAGCATCTCCTGAACGAAGGTATTGCCGATGCCGCCATTGCCGTCACCGGCAACACCGTCATCGACGCCCTGCTGGACATAGCGGCGCGCCCCTTCGAACTGGCGGGTTCACCGCTCGAAGGCATTCCCTTCGACAGCCGGCGTGTGATCCTGGTCACCGCCCATCGGCGTGAAAGCTTTGGCGGCCCCTTCGAATCCATCTGCATGGGCCTGGCTGAACTGGCGCGGAAATATGCGGATGACATCGAACTGGTCTACCCCGTACACCGCAACCCCAATGTCCGGGCCGTGGTGGAGAAGCATCTGAGCAACCTGCCCAACGTGCGCCTGCTGGAGCCCATGGATTACCAACCCCTGGTACAGCTGATGAAGCGCGCCTATCTGGTACTCACCGATTCCGGCGGACTGCAGGAGGAGGCACCCAGCCTGGGCAAACCCGTTCTGGTGCTGCGCAAGGTCACCGAACGGCAGGAAGGCGTGGAGGCAGGCACCCTGAAACTGGTGGGCATGAATGCCGCCGACATCGTGCTTGCAGCCAGCCATCTCCTGGACGACTCCAGGGCCTATGACGCCATGGCCACGCGTGCAAACCCCTATGGTGACGGCACCGCCAGCCGCAAGATCGTGGCCCGTATCCTGGCCGAGTACGGCCTGGCGCCATGACGAATTCCCCCCTGGTCAGCATCGTCCTGCCCACCTACAAGCGGGCACACCTACTGGCCCAGGCCATGCGCAGCGTATTGGCACAGACCCACAGCCACCTTGAACTCATCGTGGTGGACGACAACTCCCCGGACGACACGGCCCAGGTGGTCGCGGGCTTCGACGATCCCCGCATCCGGTATTACAGGAACGAGCCAAACCTGAGATTGCCCAGGACACTGAACAGGGGCTTTTCCCTGGCCCGGGGGGATTACCTCACCTGGACCTCGGACGACAACCTGCTGGCACCCACTGCCATCGAAAGGATGGTGGCTGCCCTGGCCCCGGGGGACAGCGATTTCGTTTATGCGGATTACTGGCTGTTCTCCGAACAGGATGCGGACGGCAATCCCATTGCCCCTCAACATGACCGTCTGCCCGGAACTCTGCGACTGGAAAAGGGCAATCACATCGGGGCCTGCTTCATGTATACCCGACGCCTGTACGAGACCGTGGGGGACTACGACCCGGAACTCTTCCTGGTGGAGGACTACGACTATTTCCTGCGCGCAGCCAGGCATTTCCGCTTCACCCATATTGCCGAGCCTCTGTACTACTTCCGCCGGGACGATGCCACCCTCTATGTCTCCCGCTTTTCGGAGGTGAAGGCATCCGATCTGCTGGTGCGGGTGAAAAACGGTGTGCTGGACGCTCCGGGTGCTGCGAGCACCCTGGCCGATCTGCTCATGCAGCATCCGGAATCCCTGGCGGATGCCGGCCTGCGACGAGCCCTGGACATTCGCAAACGTTATTCGTACAGGCTGGGAGCCTGGCTCACTCACCGTGGCTTGAGCCGGCTGGTCCGCCGTCTGAACGCCCAGATTTCCCCCTTGTTCGCCGCCTTCCTGGATGGCAAAAAGGATTTCGGGCAGACCCGTGGCGCCCTGCTGGAATGCCTGGCGCAACACGGCAAACTGGCTTACGTGCCCCCCAAGCCTGATCTGACATGATGAACAGCATCCGTACCGCGTTCAAAGGCCCGGCCCAGGCCCGGGCCCAGCATCGCCAGCTGCTCAAGGGGTACTCTGGCATCACGGGGGGAGTCGCCTCACTGGGCAATCTGACCCCTCCACCCCGGGATGACACCAGCGCACCCATCTTCCTGCTCTCCGCAGGATGGCGCTCCGGCTCCACCCTGCTGCAACGCCTGGTCATGTCCGACAAGCAGGTGCTGATCTGGGGCGAGCCCTACGACGAATGCGGTCCCATCCAGGCCATGGCCCAGACGGTGAAGGCCTTCCGCCCGGATTGGCCGCCCAGGGATTACTTTTACGATGGCACCCCCCCTGCTCAACTGACCGGCAGCTGGGTCGCCAACCTCTTCCCCGCGCCTGAAAGCCTGTGGGCTGCCCATAGAGGCTTTTTCGACACCCTGTTCGACGCCCCTGCCACCAAGGCGGGCGCCAGTCGTTGGGGCTTGAAGGAAGTGCGCCTGGACATCGAGCATGCCCGTTACCTGAAATGGGTGTATCCGAATGCCCGCTTCGTGCTCCTGTACCGCAATCCGCTGGAAGCCTACAGCTCTTATTGCCGCTATGGGCGCAGCTGGTATGACCTGTTCCCCGACAGCCCCATATTTACCCCCACGGCCTTCGGTACCCACTGGGGGAAACTCATGCAAGGCTTTCTGTCGGGTGCGGAAGGACTGGGTGCCATGCTGCTGAAATATGAGGACCTCATCGGCCCCAACCCACCTCTGGAGACTTTGGACGCCTACCTGGGGATCAGGACAGACCATGCCATCATGGCCAAGAAAGTGGGCAGTTCTGTACGGGAAGGCAACAAGGTCCGGATCAACCGTCTGGAGCGTTACTTGTTGAAACGCGCCATTGGTCCCGTCGCCTCCCATCTAGGTTATGACTGGTAATCCCCATGGACGCCAGCATCATCGTCTGTACCTACAACCGGGCTGAATCCCTGCGGGATACCCTGAATGCGCTGAAAGCGCTAGCTGCCCTGGATGACCTGGCTTGGGAAGTTTTGGTGGTGGACAACAATTCCAAGGATCAAACCCGCAGCGTAGTGGAAGAAAGCATGGCTGTCTGGCCACGCCTGCGCTACGTTTTTGAAGGCAATCAGGGTCTTTCCCACGCGCGCAATCGGGGCATTGCCGAAACCACGGGCAAAACCATTCTGTTCACTGACGACGACGTGTTGCCGGAAGCCGACTGGCTTACAACCACATTGGACGGGCTGGACAGGTACGAGGCCGATGCCTGCGGTGGCTTTATCGCACCCATCTGGGAGTCACCACCCCCCGACTGGCTCACGGAGCGCTTCTACGGTTTTCTCGCCGTGCGCACCGACCGAAATGATGATTACCCCATCACAACCCCGGCGCAGGCGCCTTTCGGTGCCAACATGGCCTTCAGGCGCCAGGTCTTCGCGCAGGTCGGTCTTTTCGACACCAACAGGGGGCGCAAGGGCAAGGTTCTGGCCAGTGGGGAGGACGGGGAGATGTTCGAGCGCATCCTGGCGGCCGGCCTGAAAGCGGTGTTCCTCGGCCAGTCCCGCGTGCATCACAAGGTGGAGGCGTTTCGCACCACCAAGACCTATCTGCGACGTTGGCGGACCCAGACCAGTCGCAATCTTGCCATCAGCAGAGGGCTGCCTGGCTCCCGCCGAATAGCAAACATACCGCTCTACCTTTTTCCTCAGTTTCTGCGTGCCTTGGGGCGTACTGTCCTGGGCTGGTTGACAAAGCCTCAAGACGAGGCCTTCAACAGGGAGATGATCGTCTGTCATTTCATCGGTACCTTCCAGGGACTTTGGGCCACGCGCAACGCACGCCATGACTCGCAGTCTTGAGTCACCCTCACTGACCATCCTTATCTGCACCCACAATCGGGTGGATCTGCTGGCCAAGGTCCTGGCCTCTCTGAACCAGGCTCGTCGTCCAGAGAACTGGCAGGTTGAAATCCTGGTCGTGCCCAATGCCTGTAGCGACGGGACTCATGCCTACCTGGATGATTACCACCAGCTAGCAGCCGCCCGGGGTTGGTTGTCCCTGCGTTGGGAGGAAGAGCCCATACCGGGCAAGTCACACGCCCTCAACCGAGGTGCACGTCTTCTGGAGTCGGGCTGGGTAGCCATCGTCGACGACGATCACCGCGTCGCGGAAGACTTCCTGGTTGAGATTGCGCAGGCAGTTGCTGGCCATCCGGAAGCCACCCTGTTGTGCGGCCGCATCCTGCCGGATTGGGACGGCAGGGAGCCCACCTGGGTGCATGACAACGGACCCTACCGGCTTTATCCCCTGCCCATTCCCCGCCAGGATTTCGGTGATTCCGCCAGGGAGCTGGGCCTGGACGGTCCCATCCCTGGCGGGGGTAACCAGATATTGCGTGTGGACACCCTGGCCAGGGTGGGGGAGTTCTCCACCGAGCTGGGGCCCCAGGGCCACAACCTGGGTGGCGGCGAGGACACCGAATACATCCTGCGCGCCCTGCGTCAGGGCGAACGCCTGGTGTACGAGCCCCGCATCACTCAGTACCACTTCGTGGATCTGAACCGCCTGCGCCTGGGTTACCTGTTGCGCAAGGCCTACCAGCGTTCCCAGGCCGGGGTACAGTTTTCCACCCGGGCAGGCAGGGGCGTGCCCCTCTATGCCTGGCGCAAATTGATAACTTATGGGGCAAAGGCTGTGGCCTCCCTGTCCTGGGCCAGGACACGTTTCTACTTGGTGCGCAGTGCCGCCAGTCTGGGGGAAATCAGCGCTTTGCGGGGGGTGGGCCAACAAAGGGCCCTGCGCCAGCAGCTGGGCCCCCCGTCCGCTCGTGGAGCCGCTGGTTTTGCCCTGATC